>JALHET010000631.1 GCA_022839525.1 Lentisphaerota bacterium | reverse complement strand
TATTCAAGCTTGGAAAGCTTTGGGATGAAAATACTGGAGAATCAGTATTCAAGCTTGGAAAGCTCCGGGATGGGGGCGTGGGTAGCTTAATTCCTTACACTGGTTGGTTAAGTAACTATGATTTATTTACTTTAATTCCTTATTACGGGGAATTAAGTGGTTATGTTTTATTTAATTTAATTCCTTACGGCGGTGTGTTAGATGTTACATTTAATAAAGCTATATTATCTTTTAAAAATTTAGTGTTAGGTATAATAGAGGATGCTAAATTAAACACAAAAATATTAGAGGCGGTAAGTTTCGATTATACGCACGGCAGTAAATTAATGATTGATATAATAAAAAGTGTGTATACTGAAGGCGATAAATTATCGGCTTTTAATACATTGAAGGAAAAATACGATGAGGCAGTACTATACCAGCAGTTTGGAATTGAAAATTTGTATAGTACGGTAGAACCATATCAGCAGTTTGGAATTGAAAATTTGTATAGTACGGTAGAACCATATCAGCAGTTTGGAATTGAAAATAAGTATAGCGTGGTAGAATTATACCAGCAGTTTGGAATTGAAAATAAGTATAGCGTGGTAGAATTATACCAACAATTAGGGATAGAAAGTAAGTATAGCGCGGTAGAATTATACCGACAATTAGGGGTAGAGAATAAGTATGATATAATTAATTCGTTACCAAGACAGGGGCTATTAGATCATAAATATAGGTTAATTAAGTTTTTAATTAAACCAGGGGTTTTATCCCAAGATAGCAACGCAATGCAACTTATTAAAGAAGCTGAAGTGTTTAGTGATTCTAAGGCTACAAGGAATTTATACGATGTAATAATAGATTACTATAAAATTGCAGTTAAAAAAGTTATATTTAATGCTATAGTTGGTAAATATCGGTATTTGAAAAATACATTAATTAGCGCAGTAAGTATATTTAATCTAAGGTGGGCATCTAAAAAGCGTAAAAAAGTAAGAATACGAAAAACAAGTTATAATGGTGTAGGTGACACAACAATACCG
>JALHET010000630.1 GCA_022839525.1 Lentisphaerota bacterium | reverse complement strand
GGCGTGGAAAGGTGCAACCAACGGACAGTCTTTTAACACGATTCGTATTTCGGCGGGTCATCTTCCAATCAAACCGAAAGACCTGATCGGCATCCCCTGGCGCGTGGCCTTCGCGCTGCAAGCCGACGGCTGGTATCTGCGGCAGGACATTATCTGGAGCAAACCCAACCCAATGCCCGAGAGCGTGCGGGACCGTTGCACAAAGGCGCACGAGTATGTGTTCCTCCTCACCAAGAGCGCGAGGTATTTCTACGATGCGGAGGCGGTCAGCGAGCCCGTAGTGCGCGAGTGGGATGCGTCGAATGGCGGCAGCCTGAGCCCGACAGGCGTCCACAAGGCCAATGGTAAAATGCGGGAGCGTGGCGGCACATATCCTGCCTGCACCGGCACCCGCAACCGCCGCTCGGTCTGGACGATTACGCCGAAACCCTATAGGGGCGCACACTTCGCGGTGATGCCGCCCGACCTCGCGGAGCTGTGCATCCTGGCCGGCACCAGCAAGCGCGGCTGCTGTCCGGCGTGCGGCAAACCGTGGGAGCGGGTGGTGGATAAGGCAAATCCCAAAGGCAGGAGGGACCGGGGCGGACCCAATGATGGCCCGAGAGATGCTGGCATATGGTCCGGCCGGGCCGGCACACGGGAGTATACAACCGTCGGCTGGCAACCGGGCTGCAAGTGCAGCGCCGGCTTGCCCGTGCCATGCACCGTCCTGGACCCTTTCGGCGGAAGTGGCACCACCGGCTATATAGCGAGCCGAAACGGGCGTCGTGCCATACTGATCGAGCTGAACCCGGAGTATGTGAAGCTGGCACATGACAGGTGCGGATGAATGTTCAACGGCTGGAAAATAACCAACATCCTCGACGTGGGCCCGTGTGAACTTGACACAGTTGACGGGCCCTACAGCAAGACCGGATACCGACTTGAGCATCGAGAGGATGGCTTCGCCATCACGGTCGGCCTGATGGAGTACATATCTGGCTGGTCAGCGTTTGAGATACTTTACTGGCTGCACGAAAAACAAGCGATACC
>JALHET010000135.1 GCA_022839525.1 Lentisphaerota bacterium | reverse complement strand
AAGGGGGAGCCCGAGCGTGACATTGACACCGGTATCGAAGGCTGCCAGTTTGAAGGGAATCAGGCCTTGATCATGATACATAGCCACGTAAGCGTCGAACGGGGACACGGAGGCAGGTGAGCGGAGCCAGGTGAAAGCGGTATCGGGCACGAGCGGGCCGGAGGCGTCAATGCCTTCGGCCCGCGCTTTTTCTAACGCGGGAGTAATCACCGTCTGTTCCTCATGCCCGAAGAGCCCCTGTTCGCCGGCATGAGGGTTGAGCGCGAGTATGCCGAGACGCGGGGAGGGAACGCCGAACTCTTGGCAGGCCGCATGGGTCAAGCGGATTGTTTTGAGCAAGGAGGGAACGGCAAGCAGGGGGGGGACGTTGGACAAAGCCTCATGAATGGTTGCCAGACTGACCGTAAGGCCAGGCGAGTAGAACAACATGCAGGGGTCTGGCGTTCCGGTCAAATCGGCGAGAATTTCTGTGTGCCCCGGGAAGCGGACGCCTGCTTGATGCAAGGCCTCTTTGTTGAGTGGGGCGGTGACGAGGGCATCCGCAAGACCGGCTTTCCGGATATCCCGGACCGCGGCGCAGATCCACAGAAAAGCTTGTGCGCCGCAGGCGCTCTGCACGGTTCCGGGAATGATGCGCGAGGCGGCTTCAAAGGGGAAATCGAAAAGGATGTGGCGGTCCTGCGGAAGAGGGTTCGCAGAATCACCGCTATAGGGAGGCAAAACAGCCAAACGGTCTGGGATGCTCAGGCCGGTGGCGGTTGAGACCCGTTCGAGAAGCGAGCGGTTGCCGTAGACAACCAGTTGGCAAGCATCCTTCAGCACGTCAGAAGACAACGCATGCAACACTAGTTCAGGGCCGACGCCGGCGCCATCGCCGAGGGTTATGGCGCAACGCAGTCGGACAGGACACATGGCCACCTCTGATCGGTGCTTGAAAGAACGGTTAATCGACGTGTTTAACGCTGTTGAGCGTTCCGTGGTCGTTCTGGATCCAATCTGCGCATTCAGGATCCGCGCACCATGTGCCGTCGATCACAAACTTGTACTGATACGTGCCCGGTGTGAGGGAAAGCGTGGTGGTGTAAAGGCCGTCGCCGTTTTTGTCCACCATTTTCTTTGCCGTCGGGTTCCAGTTGTTGAAACTGCCCGCCAGAAAGACTTTGCTTCCGACTTCGGCGCGAACGCTGAAGGCGACGCGCTGGTTTTTGGATGCCGTTTTTCTGGCAACAGGGTTGATGGGTTTTGCTTTAGCTTTAACGGTGGCCGATGTGCCGGCCGCAACCTTCTTGGCGGTTTCTTTCGCTTTGATTCTCATGAGTTTTATCCTTTCATGTGTGATGCCGTCCCATTATCCTTAACCGGCACATCAGCGTCAAGGAAATCCCGTACCTCCCTGCCACCAAGGGCGCATCCTCCGTTGTATTGATGGGGTCGGGGCGTTTTTGCGGATCGGGTTTCCGCACTCCCGGGTGCGTGAACGTGTACCGCTGCGCTGTGAACGGGTGCGGACTCAAACCGAGTCTGCAACGGTCAGTGACCCGGGGATGCGCTCCAAACAGGGGTGTGGTAAAACAAAACCAAGCCGGCGCGTGGAACGGCTCAACGAACCGCCACGCCGCGTCCGCGGAGAAACGTTTTCAGCTCGCTGATCCCGATGATGCCGAAATGGAAGATCGACGCGGCCAACAGGATGGTCGCGCCCGCCTGCACGGCCTCATAAAAATGCTCCAGCGTTCCCGCCCCTCCTGAGGCCACCACTTCAGCCGACACCGCCTTCTTGATCGCCCGGATGACCGGCAGGTCATAACCGGTCTGAGCACCGTCGCCGGCTTTGCTGGTGGGGAGGATGACCCGCACGCCGAAACCGTCTACCCGTTTCGCCCACTCGACCGCGTCCGTCCCGGTGGCGGTGCGTCCCCCGTCGATATACACCTCATAGCCGGAGGGCATGGCCGCGTTCTGATCCACGTCGATGGCCACCGTCACTTTTCCGGCGCCGAACAGTTTGATCAGCTCGGGAACCAGTCCAGGGTTCCGGAAGGCCGCACTGCTGATCGACACACTGTCAGCCCCGGCATCCAGCACGGCTTGAGCCGACTTCGCGTCGGAAATTCCTCCGCCCACCGTGAACGGTATGGTCGTGACTGCGGCGACGCGTTTGACCACGTTCAGCAGTGTGGCCCGCCCCTCCACGGTGGCGGTGATGTCCAACATCGCCAATTCGTCCGCGCCTTTGGCGCAATAGGCCCGCGCGCATTCGACCGGATCACCCGCGTCTTTGATGTCCACAAAATGAACACCCTTGACGACGCGCCCGTTCTGCATGTCAAGGCAAGGCATAATTCGGATCGGTTGGCTCATGGGATTTCTCCTTTTTGAAAGCAGAAGGGTACACCTTCTTTCCCGGTGAAGTAAAGCGGCATCCTTTTTTCAAAGGCTCAGGAAACATCGCGCGGGGTGACGGCGCGGAGGATGGCTTCGGCGAGGGTAGGGCCGATGCCGGGAACGCCCGCGATGTCGTCGCGGGAGGCGCGGGCAAGCCGATAGATGGAGCCGAAACGGGCGAGGAGGGCAGTTTTTTTGGTGGGACCGATGCCGGGTATTTCGTCGAGGGCGGATTCGCGGATGAGCCGGTTGCGCAGGCGGCGGTGGTAATCGATCGCGAAGCGGTGCGCCTCGTCGCGCAGGCGGGTGAGCACGCGCAGGGCGTCCGAATTGCGCGGCAGCAGCAGCGGCGGACGACCGTCGTCCAGCACGATCTCTTCCCTTTCTTTTGTGAGGCCGACGCTCGGCACATGGCTGAGGCCGAGGGCGGCGAGGGCTTTGCGCGAGGCGCGGAGCTGGGTGACGCCGCCGTCGATCAGGATCAGGCCGGGCAGGGGCTTGCCCTCGTCGCGCTGGCGGGCGTAGCGGCGGCCGATGACTTCGGCCATGGAGCGCGGGTCGTCAGAGCCTTCGACGCTGCGGATGCGGAAGCGGCGGTAGAGACGCCGGTCGGGCAGGCCATCTGAAGCGGCAACCATGCTGGCGACAGAATACGTGCCGAAGAGGTTTGAGATGTCGAAGCCCTCGATGAGCGTCGGGAGACCGGGCAGGCCGATCAGGCGCTGAAGTTCGCGGAGGCCGGCGAGCGCGTCGGCGGCGTGCATCTCGGGCGTGGCGACCATGCGCACGCGCTGCTTGACCATTTCGCGCAGGGCTATCCATGTGTCACGCAGAGCGGCGGCCTTCTCGTAGCTGTGAGCCTCTGCGGCTGCCTGCATCTGGGCTTTGACCTCTTCGAGCACACCGGGGCGTTCGCCTCTCAGGAAGGCGCAGGCCTCGTCGAACCGGGCACGGTAGGCTTCGGGCGAGACGCGTCCCATGCAGGGCGCGGAGCAGAAGCGGACAATGTCGTTGATGCAGTGCCGGTACGTTTCGGCATCGGGCAGGATCGGCGTGCATTTGCGCAGGCCGTAGCGTTTCTCCGTGAAATCAAGCACGGTGCGCACCACGGCGGCGGAGGGGAAAGGGCCGAAATAGAGGGCGTTGTCGTCGCGCAGGATACGGCAGGTGGCGAGGCGCGGCACGGGGTCGCGCGGGTCGGCGCGCAGGGCGAGGTAGCGCTTGTCGTCGCGCAGCACGATGTTGAAACGTGGGCGGTACTGCTTGATGAGCGTGCTCTCAGTGAGGAGTGCCTCGGCTTCATTGCGGACGGTGATGACGTCGAGGTCGGCGACGCTGTGAACCATGCTGCGGACTTTGGGCGGGGCACCGCGCAGGGTGGAGGGGCGGAAATAGCTCTGTACGCGGCGGCGCAGCGAGGCGGCTTTGCCGATGTAGATGATGGTGCCCGTGCGGTCGCGCATGAGGTAACAGCCGGGCTTGTCGGGCAGGGCGGCGAGCTTTTCGCGGAGGTTTTGGGATACGGGCATAATGGTCTAAACGGATGGAAAAACGGAGGACACAATATCAGAAATCGCTTGCTTAGAAGAGTGTTTGTCCCGGCGTTTGCCTTTTTGACGCGGGAGAGGCCGCCGATTGTTGACGGAATTCGCTCATGGTCATGCCGAACCGCTCTTTAAAAATACTTCCAAGACGGTTGGTGTTGGCAAACCCGCACCGGTGTGCGATTTGATTAAAGGGGCATTCGGTTTGGCTGACCATTGCGCGGATGGTGTCCATGCGCACGCGATGAATCTCTTCCCTGACCGTGCGCCTCAGGGTTTGCGAGAACCGTTTTTCCATCCATCGCTCTGTGACGCCCGGATGCGTCGCCACATCCGACACGCGGATGTTCAGGCCGGAGTTGATGCGGATGAATTCCAGCGCTTTGATGACGAGCCGGTCTTGCACCTGTACCAGCCGGGTCGACGCGCGCGTCACGACATCGTAAGGGTCATATGTGACGCACACCTGTTTCTTCAGCGTTTTCCGCATGAGTTGATCCAGAATTTCGGCGGCCGTGTACCCGGCACGCTCCTTGCTGACATCGATGCTCGAGAGCGGGGGCACGCTGGTCTCGCAGATCAACACATCGTTATTGACGGCCAATACCGCCACTTCATAAGGCACCGGGATGCCGTCTGCGAGACAGGCGTTAATCACCTGTCTTCCCCGGGCATCGTTGGCCGCGAAGACCGCGAGCGGCTTGGGCTGCCTGCGGAGCCAGCGCGACATCCGTCTACGCTCAACCTCCCATTTGTTTTTTTCTTCCGGAGGCGGAGGCGGGAAAACCGGACAGGAGAACCCGGCCTCTTCCAGCCGTTGGATAAACGACTCCTGCCGCCACCGCGACCAATTGATGCGGGAAGGTTCGCCGACGAACGCGAAATTCTTGAAGCCCTGACTCAGATAATAGTCTGCCGCGCGTCTTGCCACTGCGGCGGAGTTGCACTGCACGCGGCAACAGCGCGAAAGCGGGTGCGAAGGCGCGAGATAATCATCGACCGGATCAATCACTACGGTGGGGAGGCGTGCCGCCACAATAGCAGAAGCGGCCTGCGCATTCGGGATGCGCGCAATAATCCCTGAGCCACGCCAAGCCCTGAGGTCGGGCATCTTTTGGTCGCTTGCGCCCCCTGAGTCCAGATGCAACGCCCAAGGCCCATGCAGACGGACATAGTCGAGAATGCCGCGCAACATGCCCCGCGAGATTTCGTGCGACGACTCTAGCAAGATCGCCACCTGCGGGATTTTCTTGCGCACTTTTTTCTTGTTTCTGGCCCGCACTACAAGCATGTGATTATCGTACACCGCTTCCGGGAAAAGAACAAGCGCGGGCGTGACGATTAAAAAATGGATGGACAAAAAAGATGCGCCAAGGCACTGAAAGAGCTTTGAAAACGGGATTGGACAGTTCGGAAAATAGAGGGCCGAGTTCGCATAATCATGGTTGAAGAACTTCCCTTCACCCCATATGCTGTAAATAACTTGCGGCTAGGTGTTGCGTGTGGCAAGTGAAACTCAGGAGACGGGCATGAGGACAAGAAGCGGTACGGGAAGGTGTTGGCAGGGGCACCATGCGGTTTGTGGTGCGGCTCTGCTGGTTGTGCTGGGTCTTGCGACCCAGGCGGCGGCTCAGGCGTTCACGCCTGCGAATGTCGCGGCGGAAGCAGCGGTAGCTTGTGCGAACGCGGCGTTTTCAGGGGTGTCGTGGTCAGCGGGGTTCGTTTCGAATGTGGCGGAGGTGACATTCGGGGAAACTTCGACTGACCGTGCGCTGGGACTCTCGTGTGTGTCGATCGACGGGACCGTGGCAAACGGCGCTTCGCCGACGGGTATGGTCGCGTGGTCAAAGGCGTGGTTCGACGCATCTGCGGCGGGCGCTTTGATCGAGATCGGGCGCGTGAGCGGCGGCATCCACGCGACGGGGCTCACGAACGCATTCGGCATTCTGGCATGGTCGGACGCCGCGTACGCGACGAACCCCGCGACGGTGAGGGTCGGTGCGCTGGACGGGACGGTGAGTGCGAACGTGAAACCGGGTGGGGCTGTCGCTGCGGCGGTTTGTGCCCGGACGTC
>JALHET010000629.1 GCA_022839525.1 Lentisphaerota bacterium | reverse complement strand
GGTTTTCAACCGCACCGATTCGCTCAGTCAAATCTGCGCCGGCATGTACGACCAGTTCCGCTGGTCGAACCTGATCTATCCCCACATCGAAGCGGCTGTCGAACCGTATGCGAAAAACAAGGTCAAACTTCAGACCGGCCCGATGTTCGCGGCAGAGAAGGACAACAACGCGAAGGACAGCTATCGCGGCTACTTCGTCCAACTCCGTTATGATTTTCCGATTGTCAGCAAGATATTCGGCCAGCGTGGCGGGGTGACGGGCGCGGTGGTGGGCGAGGCGATGTTCTTGGGGGACTATTACGACACCGTTGGCGCAGACGACACGGCCACTTGGGTGCGGTTCGAGCTGAACGGGAAATTCTAACGGGCTTCTAACGGAACTGTTACGTTCGCCTAACACGAACATGTTGAAGTACACATCGAACGGAAAGGTTCTCCGTTCTTCACACAGGAGGTAAAAAATGAGAGTTTCGTTATTCGTGGCAGGACTGGTGGCCGGTTGCGCGGTCGCCCAGGCTCAGGATAAACTGGTGCTGGATGGCTCGACGACCGTCGGCCCGATCGCCAAGGCGTTCGCTGAGTCGTATATGCGGCAGAACCCGGGCGTCAACATCACGGTGAGCGAGTCGGGCAGCGGCAACGGCGCCAAAGCGTTGTTGAACGGCACGTGTGACATCGCCAACCTTTCGCGCGCCCTGAAGGACACGGAGAGGAAGGCGATGGCAGAGAAGGGTGTGAGTCCGGTCGCGCATGTGGTGGCGTATGACGCGCTGCCGGTGATTGTGCATCCCTCGAACAGGGTGAAAGGCCTGACGATCGAGCAGCTTCGCGGGATTTTCACCGGGGCCATCAAGAACTGGAAAGAGGTTGGGGGTGAGGATCGCACAATTGTGGTGATCAGCCGCGACACGAACAGCGGTACGTTCGAAACATTCAAGGAACTGGTGCTTGGGAAAGACGCCAAGATTGTAGAGAGCGCGGAATACACGGGCAGCAATGGCGGCGTCCGTCAGCGCGTGCAGATGACCAAGGGC
>JALHET010000628.1 GCA_022839525.1 Lentisphaerota bacterium | reverse complement strand
GGCGCGTTGTTTGTCGTGGCGGTAGATCATGACCTTCATTAGGGCGTCGCGCACATCGGCTACGGTTTCAAGGGTGATGGCCTGCCCGTCTTTTGTGGGCAGCAGAAATTCGCGAACCTGCTCGCGTCCGAGGATTTCGTCGAATTTGACGCGGATGTCATAGGTGCGGTCTCCTCTCTTGTAGTCGGCAGCCTCGATGCCCTCGACATTGGCACGAACCGTCCAGGCGAGCATTTCGGGGGTGACGCCGATATCCGCCATAACGGCACGTTTAGGCAGGACGCGGACCTCGCGTTTGGGGTCGCGCACGTTGGTGTCGAGGATGCCCACGCCGTCGATTTCGAGGAACCGTTTTTGTATGTTTAGAGCGGTTCGGTCGAGTACGTCCAAGTCGTCGCCCTTGAGCACAAGGTCGAGCTGGAGGCTTTGGGTGCCTGTCGTGGCGCCGGGAACGGCGGCTGTGGCGATCACATCGGTTTCATGAGCCAGCAGTTCGCGGACCTCTTCCACGCGATCGAAGATCGTCCAGTCGCGATCAGTCTTATCCGTGAAGAGCAAGATGATCATCGCCAGATAGACGCCTTGGTTGGCCTGTCCGCTGTGGGCCTCGGCACGTCCGACCAGCGAGAAGGTGCGTAACCGGTCTTGTAACGGCTCAAAGAGTTTCTCGATTTCGTGGACACGCTTGATGGTGTGCTCAAGATCGTAGTACGGCGGGAACTCCAGGCGGACGAAGATCTTGCCGTAGTCATTGTTCTCGACAAAGCCCATACTGATACGCTGACCGCAGATCTTCAAAGTGCCGACAAACAGAAGGACACCGGCCAGAACGATCAGTGCGGCGAGCCAACGGCGCTCGATCACGCGTCTCAGCAGTACGGCGTGGAGACGTCCGTAGCGTTGGACGAGGTTGACCCAACGTCCGCCGAGGCGTGTCGCCCAATTTTGCTTGCGTTGCGAGGCCGGCCGCATGATGAGGGCGCAGAGGATGGGGGTGAGGGTGAAACTGACAAGAATGGAGGCAGCGTTGACAA
>JALHET010000627.1 GCA_022839525.1 Lentisphaerota bacterium | reverse complement strand
AAACGAGGCATACAGTTGATGCAGATCCATGCCGCGCGTGGGTTCCTCGCGCAGCGCATCCAGCAACTCCGGAGGCATCCGACGAACAGCGCGCAGCGCACGCCAGACGGCAGAGCGGGCCTGGTCGTGCTGACCATGCCGTCTCAGCAGCGCCGGAGGGTCCCGCAACACCCTGCAGACTGCCGCGCATCCGTCAGCCACGCTCAACGACGCTCTGCTGCTGTCAGCCAGCACGGCAGCCAGACGGGCCATGGGCATGGTCTCAACGCCGGCAACGCCCCGATGGAGGGCCAGCATGCGGCGAACGTGCAAGGCACAGTGTGACGACGGAGCGACCAGGTACACCGTGTGTAGAGTGCCAGGCGGCGCGAGCCGGTCACAGAGCGCGACCAACACATCCTCCGGTGACTGACCGGGGTGAACCGGGTAAACACGGCCACCAAACAAACGCAACCACCTCCGGAACCCAGAACGGAATATGATCAACCCGAAGTGCTAATATTCAGTGTAACGCGATGCCTGCCTCATCGGGTCGCCAAGGGCATGCAAACGAGGTTGTGATCATGGTTGTACCGACTGACCGCGACGCCAGGCGCATCATCACACGTATTCTCTGCCTGTGGCTGTTTGCAGGTAATCCGGTGTGGGCCGCTGAGGCGCTCACATGGTCCATCACCGGCGGACCGGCAAACGATGCGTACATGGCGTCCGCACCCGTTGCCGGCGGAGCGTGGCTGGCCGGCTATACGTTATCGAGCAACTGGCCCCTTGAGCGTGGGCTGATTACGGCATTCGCCGCCTCGGACGCCCTACTCACCCGGGTGGACGTGCTGGCTCAGCCGACAGGCCACGTGACTTGGGGCGGATCCGGGCGGGATGCGGCAGCCGGAGTGGCGGTTGACGCGTCCGGGGCGGTATGGGTCTGCGGCTCCACCACATCCGCCGACATGCCAGGTGCATCGACCATAAGCTCGAAATACTCCGGCGGGTTCACCGAAGGGGACGCTTTTGTGTCGCGTTTCGACCAAAACGGC
>JALHET010000626.1 GCA_022839525.1 Lentisphaerota bacterium | reverse complement strand
CAAAACGCTTTACCGCTCCGGGGTCGCGCCCGCCGTCCAATTCGCGCATAGGTATCTTTGCCTCGGCGCACACCATCCACGCGGAAAGCTCTTCCGGCGTTAGCTCCAACGTGGCGAATGAAACGGGAATGCCGCGCCGCGCAACGTCGACGGCGACATTCCTGACCAGCGTCGTCTTGCCGCATCCCGCGCCGCCGCTGACGATATACACGCGCCCGCCTGTCAGCCCTCCGAAAACGTCGTCCAGCCACTGCAGCCCTGTCGGGAGCCCTCCGTAACCACGCGCTAAGCATTCGCGATAGAATTCAGACCGCTTGGTCAGTAATGTTTCCACGCTGCCGCCCGTGTGGATACCTGCCGCGTCGACGGCCTGTTGGACAAGGCTTTCGACTTTTGCCGCCGCAAACGTCGCTGACGCTTCGGGATCGACTGCTACCGCCGCGCCCTGCTCACAAGCTGCCACCAGCCGACGACGCAAAGCCAAGGAATTGACTATAGAAGAATAATATTCGACGTGTGCCGCCGTCGGGGTCGCGTCCGTCCATGCCGTGAGAGTTGCCACCGACACGCCGCTCTTTGCGCTGACGGTCAGCCCGTCGACCGGATCGCCAGCCGCCGAAAGCTCCTGACACGCGCTGAACGCCCGCGCCGCCTGCAGGTCGGTGAAGTCGGCCGATGTTAATCCGGTCGCGCCCGCCGCGTCCAGAACGCGCAGCCCGGCCCTCGTGCCGTCCATGATGATGGAAGCGACGACGGCTTTTTCCGCCTCGGTGTTGATTAGAGAGGTTTTGTGCATTAGTCAGCCCTCCTGACCAGTCCTGTCGCTGGGGTGTTCCGACGACCGTCCCGCGCCGCCCATGTGGATATACGCCTGGGTATGGCAAAAAACTTCTGCTCCTGAAAGCGGTAGCTGCAGAACCGTTCAAGCTCGTTTGCCGATAGCCTGCCGCTGTTGGCTTCTGTAGCTTGCTGCCTGAAAGACTCTGCGGTTAATACTTTCTTTGTTTCCTTGTTATGCTTCTTTCTGTCAGTTGTGCGCAAACAATTGAACGAAGGTTCATTCATGGTGAACGAAGGTTCATTCACGCTGACAGAAGGTGCAACTTCCGATTTAATCTGATACTCGGAAGCGTCGAAACCCTTGGTGCCCTCAAGCCGTCTGGCATTGACGACGAGTAGCCCTGCCGTCTCCAACTTTCTGATGCCGCGCGTAACCGTCGAATACGAAAGGCCGCTTAGACGAGCGATACGCGAAACGTGAGCAGAAAATTTGTCTGATCGCGCACGGTTGGCCAAATCCAAAAGTGCAATCCAAACGCATGTGATCGTCGCCACATCCCGCGCACCGCTGATGTCGCGCACGCGGTCTAGCTCGTTACGGCCACATGCGAACCAGCCCGCCGCGCTCATACCGTTTCTCCGTGCAACATGCAAAGCAGCACCAGCCGCTCGCGGATTTCGTCGTTTTTCGCCTTGGGCACCAAATGCGCAAGGTCGACGTGAGACGAGACTTTTCGAGTGACAGCAGCGCGAAGCCTGACGCGGTCGCGCTGGTCGGCTAGTGCTTTGCACGA
>JALHET010000625.1:450-1488 GCA_022839525.1 Lentisphaerota bacterium | reverse complement strand
ATCGGCTTGACGTGTGCCGGAGGAGGAACGTTGAACCCTTAACCTAAGTGCAAGAATCTTCGGTTGCGGGGGCTTTCTTACTCCCGCAGCCGCTTTGAGAAACCATGGTGTGATGGGTTGCGGGAGCGGTTCCCGCGCCACTGAACTCGTAAGACATACTGGGCGGGCTGACCGAGGCGGGAGCCGCCCGCACATGACGGGCACGGATGTGCCGCGAGAAACAGAGGAAAGAGAAAGAAAGAGAATGAAGATCGGAATCTATTACGGAAGTACAACCGGCAACACAAAGAACGCGGCCAACGCGCTGGCCGATGCGTTGACGAGCGTGGGAGATGTCGTCCTGCATGAAGTCGGCAGCGACGGGATCGCGGGCATGGCGGAGTGCGACCTGATCCTGCTCGGCACCTCGACCTGGGGCGTCGGCGAGATACAGGACGATTGGATCGCGCATCAGGATTTGCGGGGGGTGGACCTCAGCGGCAAGAGCGTCGCCGTTTTCGGCACGGGCGACCAGAACAGCTTCGGGGATTCGTTTGTCGACGCGATCGGCATCCTCGCCGCATCCGCCGAGAAAGCGGGCGCGCGCCTGATCGGTGCCTGGCCGACCGACGGCTATGAACATTCGGCATCCGCCGCCATCCGCGACGGGCGTTTCGTGGGGTTGGCGTTGGACGATGACAATCAGACCGCCCAAACCCCAGCGCGCATTGCGCAGTGGGTGGCGCAACTGAAGACGGAACTCGGGCTGTGAAGGTCTTCTGCCACCACATCTATGAATACCAGAAAGGAGTGCGCAACCTGGTGTTGCACACGCTCCCCGCCTCTGACCGGCTGGAGGTCGAGCGCAAGCTCAAGGCCCGCGGCATTGCCAGTCTGATTTATCCGCTCGGGAAAACGCGCATCAATGTGTTCTTCGGGGATAAAGACTGCGTGGATGTCGTGCGGCGCATCGGCAAGTCCCGTCTGTGCGATTACACGCCGGAAGAGGATTTCATGCTGGGCATCATGCTCGGTTACGACCGCTTGCGCCAGTGTAAG
>JALHET010000625.1:0-389 GCA_022839525.1 Lentisphaerota bacterium | reverse complement strand
GCTGCGAAGAAGTGGCCTGTACTCGAGAAGGAAAAAGCGGGATGAAGATGAAAAGGACAGAAGGCGGCTTCACCCTCATGGAGATGCTGATCGTGATCGGTCTGCTCGGGGCACTGGTCGCTTTGATCCTGCCGCGGCTGACCGTGCAGAAAACCTGGGCTGTCGACGAGGCCATGTCGCCAGCCGAGATGATGGAAATCCGCCGCGCCTATGCGGCGTTTCAGGCCGACTGCATCCCGACGGCGGCCGACCGCGACCAGATCAGCCGCTACGGCCTGGCGGTGCTGATGACGACCAACATCGCCTGGGCGGCGGGGTGGTCGTTTCCGCTGGCCTTTGATCCCAACCGCGGCAAGGGCTGGCGCGGCCCGTATCTGCAGCGGGAAGGC
>JALHET010000624.1 GCA_022839525.1 Lentisphaerota bacterium | reverse complement strand
CGTTCGACTTCAGATTGGATGATGAGGACGACGCCCGCACGCGGCTGTTTCCGTGTGAGGAAGAGGTGGTCAGAGCGCATCCGGCGTACCAGAAATAGAACAAAAGTAGAACGTAAACCAACACTTTCCACGAGTTTTCGAAAACTCGTGCCCAAACCTATTGACATTATTCTATTATAGGTGTATAATGATATTAGAGTTGAGGAGCAGAAACAGACACAGGAGGCATTGAGATGGCAAAGGTTACCAGTTTTGAAATCGCCCGCGACTTTGAATTTGCCGCCGATCAAATAGTGGCCGACACGGTGTTTATGCGGTGCGTTGATCCTGCGCTCCGCCGCGCCGGCAATCATCCGGATTGACTCAAGCACACCCGTGGCCGTGAAACGGACTGCTGTATCAAGGGGCACGAATAACGCATCCAGGTCCGCGAGAATCTGTTGCAGGGGGGCGTCCATAAAGTCAGCCGTCGGCGCGACAAGGATAAATCGCCTGCGCAAGGTTGCCGCTAACGCGGTAAGCGTCTGCCCAAAAACATCGCGGTCGTTCGGGATAGTCAGCATGACCGGAATCGACTCGCTGCCGGATGCGCCTATCTGGACAGCATTCGGAACCGCGAGAGCGGCTTCGCGCTGGGCGAAACCGAAGGCAGTGCAAATGGCTCGCCCGAGCTTCTGCCAGTTCAATTCAAGGACGACGCAGTCTGATTCCGTCAAAGGGATGTCGTTGCAAGAGGATGGGTCACACTGGCACACGGCGACGATCTTACCGCTCTTGTGGCGCACGATCTCATGCGCACACCCGCAGTCATGGGGGCACGGGTAAGACATGGCGGGCTTCGGCCTTGTACGGAGAAACGCCGACCGGAAGCGGTCGAATTCGTCGCCGAGACTGGCCTTCCACACCGCCGGAACCGCCGCCGGGCCGGGAATGGTTTCAATCAGTTGCCAGACCGTCGGCATGCGGCGCATCCTCCATCATTCTTGGCTTTGTGCCGCTGCCCGGAACTTCTGCTTCGATAGCCAACGATGTACAAGCC
>JALHET010000134.1:1450-7500 GCA_022839525.1 Lentisphaerota bacterium | reverse complement strand
ACCCGATGGGCCAGAAGGGGTCGCGCGCGGCGCGGGCCGGCAAGGCGGCGAGTAGTAGGAAAAGGGCAAGAACGCTCAACACGCAACGTTCAACGGTTAACGTCAAATACTGAGCCCTCGGCTCCCGGGGAAGAGTCGTTGAGCATTGAGCGTTGAGCGTTGAACGTTGATCGTTTCTCATGGTTTCCGTTTCTCGCCTTTGGCGGGCCATTCAAAGGTGACGATGGCCTTATGGGTCTCGGGGGTTTGGGGCTGGCCTAGAATCAGGAGGCTGGAGAGCGTCGCCAGCGGGAGGGAGCGTTCGGCATAGGAAATGAAGGCGGTGATTTGGGTGTAGGAACCGTGCCCGGAGAACTCGACCGGTTGGCGGCCATAGAGTTGGATGGGCGGCGGAGAGGGAACCTGCAGGGGAATGAAGGGGAGTTCTTTGACGGTGTCGATGACAAACCCTGACTCTTGGGCGAGCGGGTCGAGCAGGGACTTCCCGCGCATGGCGAAGGAGCCGAGAAGCGGCTCGATCACGCCCGAGGCGATGAGCGCGTCACGCTCTACGGCCAGGGCCGCGGTTTTCTCCTTCTGCTGGCTGGTGTCCGCGATGTCCTTGCGCATCACGGCAAGTGTGGCGTTGAGGCTGTCGATCTCCGCCCCGAGCGTTTTCAGGCGGGTGCGCGTCGGGCAGACGGCAAAGAAAACCAGCGCGGCGGCCAAGGCGAGTCCTCCGGAGGTGATGAGGAGGGCGCGTCGCATGGAGGGCGCGATTTTCTGTATGGCGGATCCGTCGAGCTTCATTCAAACCTCCTGGGTGAGCACTCACAGGTCAGTTCGAACAGGAGTGTTTCATGTTTCACCATGCCGCGGGCAACGTCTTGCCTGAAGGAGCCTTTCGGGATTTCGGCTGAACGGATCAGATTGGTACAGACGGGGTGCTCGCGAATGGTTTTCAACAGGGCGTTGACCGGTTCGGGGCCGATGGTACGCCCGGCCAGACGCAGGGAGACCCGTTCGACGGGGTTTGTGGGGCCTAACGAAGGACTTTTTGGGTTCGGCGGCGGCAGAGGTGGCGGCGGCGGGACACGCAGTTCGGTGAGTTGAAGCTTGTCCGGGATATGGGGCGTGAGCCCTGTGAGGGTCTCTCCGAACCGGATACGGGCGTTTTTGTAGAACCCGATTTGTTTCAGGGTTGCGGCAATGTCCTGTTCTTCGGCCCGCAGCGCGAGAAGGGCATCGTGGCCGGGCTTCAACTCCGCCAGATTAGCCTCGGCCGCGGCTTTTTGAAGCGCCAGCGCGTGGACGCGGGCGGATAACACGCTCCACCAGACTGCGATGCCGAGCGCGGTCAGGAGGGCGAACACGGGCAGCATCACCCGTATTCGGATGGGACTTGAGCTGAAACGCTCATCGTCTTTCAGAAGGTTGAGGTGCAGGGGTGCGCTCATGCGTCTACGTCCTCCAAAACCGCGCATGCCGCGCCGTAGGCGGTCATCAGGAGCTGCTCATTCGCCGGGGAGAGGGCGGCTGTATGTCGCTTTTGCCGTGCGGCACGTTCGGCGCCGTCAAATGCCGGGCAGGCGGTCAGCGGCCGGTTCATCATGTGGGAGAAGACACTGGACCAGTACCTTGTGCCTGATGGCAGGCCGCAGATAAAGAAATGATCGATTTTGCAGTTACGCCTCCGCGACAGGTAGTCGGCCGATATCTCGACTTGCCGGAACAGCGGCCTGAGGACGGGCTCAATAATCGGCGTGGGGTCAACGAGGGTGTCGTCCAGCACCGAGTCGGCCAAGGCGATGTCGATCCCCATCTGGGTGCTGACCGCCGACCGGAGGTGAACATACCCGGCGGGATGTTCGCGGTAGAGGACGAGCCGCGAATCTTGAAAAGCGGCCAGCGAGGTGTGTTCGGGGAAGACTAAAAGCACTGCGGCTGTTCCGTTTGCCGCCGCGAGGGCAGGGGCGGTGACAAGCCCGTTGAGGGCGGCGGCTGAAGCGATTTGGATCGAGCAGGCCGTCGGGCGGCGGCCTTCGGGTAACAGGCGGGCCGTCCATGCGGCCTGAAACTCGGGAAGCCCCGCTTCCAGCGGCGGGAGGTCGGGAGCCGAGAGTCGGGATATGGTGCGGAAGGAGGTCAGCCGTTTGTCCGGCGGCTCCCCGTCTGCGTCCGAGACATGCCTCAGGAAACCCTGTTTTGAAGAAACGGCCAATGCGGCGTGAGGCGCTTGGAAGGGGGAGGGTAGTGCCCATGTGGCAGGCCCGTTCTGGGCGTCCTCTGCGGTTTCAGGCAGGACACCCTCCAGTTTGAGGAAATCGGCGGCCAGCAGCTCGATGTTGCCGTCGCGCTTGCGCAGCCTCACGGCCGGCACCCCCTCCGCAAGGCCAGAACCCACCTCAAGCCCCACAATATCCGTAACCGGTTTATGGTGTGAGGGCAACTTCATTGAAAGGGTTCCCGCTTTCATCAAATGGGCATTACAGCAGAAACAGTGCCATACGGGAATGCGGGTTACAGGTTACAGGTTTCGGGTTCTTGGTTTCCGGCACCGCCGCTTCCTTCCACTGGCTCGGCGCGCACCGGAGATACAGGGAGAGCGCACACGTTCACAGCAAAGCGGCACACGTTCACGTACATGTACACGTACCCGTTCACGTTCACGTACACGTACCCGTTCACATACGCGAAGGAGAACGTTCAACGTTCAAGTAACCTGTAACGTGTAACCAGTAACCAGTAACCTTTAACCTGTAACGTTCCGCCCCGGATTCTCGTTTTTGCAAAGCGGGGTTGCAGAAGGGAGAATGAGCAGGCGGGGAAAACATGAAACGGCAGCCGTTCCCCGGACACGGTGGCCTGCGCTGGTTTGCGGGGTGATTCAGTTGGGTTAGGGCAGGCCAAAAAACGGGTGCCCGGAGTAGGCATGATTTCTGCTAATTCGCTATATTGATGGAAACAAACGACAAGGCACAAACGATCAAGATCGATATCCGTTCTCTGGGGTATGGCCGTTCGCCGGTGGCAGACAAGCGGGGGACAGCCGTGCAGCCGGATTATTTCGGCACGTTGGATTACCGTTTTCTTTTTGAGAACGCCTATGACGCGATCCTGCTGGCAGACCGGGCAGGAAATGTGCTGGCGGCCAATGCGCGGGCGCTAAGTTTCTTTGGATACGGGGATTCCGGGCTGAAGGGTCTGCCCTTGCAAGCCCTGGTGGCAGGCGTGACGGATCCGTTGCTGGGCGAGATCTTATCGGTGATCTCTGAAAACCGTTACATGCGCATCCAGGCTTTCGCGGTCCGCAAGGACGGGAATTTTATTGCGGTTGAGATTGTGGTTATGGGCAACGGCGTGAATGCGCCCGAGCCTGTCTGTTACCTGATCCGCGATATCCAGTCGCGGTGGCGTGCCGAGCAGAAGCTGCTTTCGGCGCATCACGCCATGGACAACACGGACTCCGGGATCGGCATTGTGGACATGGACGGTAAAGTGACCTATTCCAATCTTGCGATGACCCGCCTGTTGGCGGGGGGCGACGAGGCGGCGGTGGTCGGGCGGCATCTGGAGACTTGGTTCGACCGCAAGACCGTGATTGAACCGATGCTCGAAAACATCCGCCAGCGGAAGATGTGGATGGGCGAGCAGCGGTTGCTGGCCAACGAACAGGCCGGCTGGCTGATGGTCTCGGCGGTGCCGGATATCAACGACGACGACGAGTTGCGCGGCATGGTGTTGTCGCTCCGCGACACGGCGGAACGGCGGCGCGCGGAGATCGCCGAGTCTCAGGTGGAGCGCAACCGGGTGATGATGGAAAGCCTTGCGGGGGTCTGCCACTCGCTGGGGCAGCCGGCGACGGTGCTGCTGACCAGCATCGAGATCCTGAAGCTGGGCGGGGTGAAGGACGACCGCGCCCGCCAGGAAATGATTGACTTGAGCTACGACGCGGTGATCCAATTACGTGACCTGCTGCAGAAGATGAACGCCAAGCGGTTGTATGCGGCGGAACCCTATCTGGCGGGTCAAAACGACTCGAAGGACATTCTGAAACTGGAAGAGGAAGATGCCCGTGGGCGCGTGTGAGAACAGGAGTGTGCGGGATGGATAGAAACAGACAGCGCGGCATGACCGTGGTCGAGCTGATGGTGGCAATGGCCTTGCTGGTCATGGTCCTGGCCGCAGCCTTCCCGTTGGTGGAACAGATGATGTCGAGGTTCCAGATGGCGCGCGACCATTACGTGGCCGCGTCGCTCTGTCAGGGGCGTATCGAGCGTGCGCGGGGCGTGCCCTATTCGAACCTTGAGTTGTTCCGGGAGACCGATACGCAAGTCGACGATTTCGGCAACGCCGCCACGCCGGCCGGACGGTTCAGGCGGACGACGGTTGTGACGGTAAACACGCCTACAACCAACATGACCCTTATGCGGGTCCGGACGGACATCTGCATCTGTTCGCGGTGGGGGTGGCGCAAGGTTTTCCATCCGCTCAAGGGCGGTAAATTCGTTTGCCGGTTCACGGATGAGCACGAAGAGATGTCCTTCCTCTTCACGGAGTATCTGGAATGAGGTGCGTGGTGCGTAAAGGCTTCACATTGCTGGAAACGGTTTTTGCGGTCGCGGTTTTTGGGCTGGTGATCGGCATGACCATGCGTTCGTGGCTGCTTTTCATGCACAAGTCGAACCGTGTGAACACGCAAGCCAGCCTGGATATGGACGTGCGCAGGGTGATCGAGCGGTTCCGCGCCGAAATACGCGAGACGGCGCGTGAGACCATCATCTTTTATCCTGCGGACCAGGAGCCCTATCAGGCCGTGGGGTTCGCCATGGCGGGCTTGGGCGCTAACGGCCTGGTCGAAATGACCGCAGACGGGTCGAACATTCTCTGGCGCCAGTCGGTGGTGTACCACGTCTGGAATCACTCGCCGCACCAGATGAGGCGCACGGTTTTTTCCAACCGGAATCCCGACGCCTCGTATGCGGACCGGTATGACCAGGTTGCTGCGGTGGTCACATCAGGAAGGGGCGACAGCGCCTGTCTCGCCGGCGAAAGTGCGCAGACCGTGGTGATGTTCGAGAACCTCCACACCGGAAAGCTCTGGCACGCCGAAGCAAAGTTCGACGGGTATGCGCCCGTCGCCAACATGCGTGAGAAAATCACGTTCGGCAGCCTGTCGCTCGGTCCGGGCAGCCACACAATCAGCTTCAAGGCCGTGGGCAAGAACGCCGCCTCGTCGGGCTATGCGTTGCGTCTGGACCGGCTTACGGCCAGCGTGGGCGGCTGGCCGCTGGAGGCGGAGTTGCGCGCGGTGTCGGGTTCGGGCGCCGAGCCGTATTCCGTGGGCCAGGGCCTGGCCGGCGCGGCCTATGGCCTGGCCGCCGCCACGGCGGCAGAGGGCGACACCCTTTCCGTCACTGTCCCGAACGACGCGATCGAGGAGTGCGTGTTCATCGGCGAGGGGCGGAATGTGACCTTCTCCAACACGGTGGTGAGGTTCGACACGGATTACCAGCCCTCCGGTTTTCAGGAGGGTGTGTATGCGGCCAAACTGGACGGCCAGTTCGGCTCCAGTAAAAACTGGTCGTGCGTGGAGCAGACCACTAAATTCCGCAATGATTATTTTAAACCGACCAACTGCGTGATCCGCATTCCGGTCATGTCAGACCCCAACCGGACTGCGGACGGCGTGCCAATCCTGTATGGTTTTAAGAAAGAGGGTTTTGGGCCGGTTTTTCAGCTCTACAAATCGACGTTTAATGGGGGGCTCGACCTGCAGAATCCGTCCTTTTCGGTGGTTGATCTCGCAGATCTGCCTGAGTACAATAGCGACCTGCAGCCGAAGCTTGATCCAAGCGCGCTGGTGCCGCTGGAGTTTTGGCAGGACGGTGTCAAGAAAGCGGGGTGGGCAGCATGCACGAAACTGAAGACGCTGGAGCTGAGACCCGCGAGCCTGGTGCGGATCCCGATGGGCAGCACGCTGATGCTTCAGTTCAACGTAACTGTGGCGACGTATGACGCGGACAGGTTTACCCGATCCGATATGATGCGAATCGATGCGAAGGGGGTAC
>JALHET010000134.1:0-1426 GCA_022839525.1 Lentisphaerota bacterium | reverse complement strand
CTTCCGGGGTGTTGGGTGATTCCCGGCGAGGGCACCAACCTGCTGGGTGTCGCGAACTGGACGGGAGTTTCCGGGCTTGTCCGCGAGGACTTTCTTCCGACGCTTGAGAATGTGGCGGTCAATTTTGCGGACGGCGGCGATTATGTCTCGCATGTGTTCGACACCTGTAGCGAGGCGGGTGCGGCGAAAAACTTCGCATGGGAGGCGGACACGCCTTCCGGCGCGGCGCTGGCGATGTATGCGCGGTCCGGGAACACACTGACGGCGGACGGCTTCGGGATCGCCGACGCGGCGGCGTGGGAGAATGTCGCGGAAGCGTCCAACGGCGGCGGGTTCTCCGGGAACACGGGGCGTTACGTGCAGTTCCGCTCGGTGTTTACGGCGCAACCGGCCAGCCAGTATCCCGGGACGGGCGGCCTCGGCAGCGCCGGCCCTTACCGGAGCGCGACGCCGAAACTGCGGTGGGCCCGGTTCACCTGGGACGGGGAGGAGAAATATGTGGACGTGACGGCGGATGTGCTGAAGAGTCCCGATTGCGGGCTGTTCGAGGTGAAGGTGGACGGCAGACCACTGGTGCGCGGGGTGACCATGGAGATCGAGATTTTTAAGGACGTGCTCACGCAAGGGGGCGTCAAGATGGAGCGGTTGCGTTCGGCCATGACGGCGGAGATCGAGCCGCGCAACAGCGGCAAGTAGTGGCAGGCCTCTGTGCCTGCCCGTTGGGAAAGGGGTATGCATATGAAACAACAGAAAAACGGTTCGGCGGTATTGGTCATGCTGGGGGTTATCAGCATTGTGATGATCGTCTGCGGCATGCTGGGTTTTTCCGCGACGCAACAGATGCGGGCCACGCAGATCACCCGGGAGATGCTCAAGGCCCGGCTGATTGCGGAGTCGGGGTTGAACAAGGCATACAATGCGGTGAAGGAAAATTTCGACGCCGTCGCCGGCTATCAGGAATCCAATGTGGCCTTCGGCGGCGGAACCTATACCGTCAAGACGGCGGATTTCTTCACAGCGGACGGCACGCAGCGGGCGCGGCTCGTGTCCGAAGGCGTCTGCGGGATCGGGCGTTCGGTGGTGTCGGCCGATCTCGAGAACCGGCCGAAGGTTCTGACGAACGAAGACGGGACGGGCAACTATTTTGATTTGGTCCACGATCTGCTGGTGGGGGGCATTTTGGAATTGAAAGGGAAGTTCCATGCTTCCGTCGCGACCATTCATGCGAACGGCGACATCGTTCTGACGGGAAGCAGCAAGACGGATGCCGTCACCATTTCGAGCACGGGCACAATCACCTGGAAAAAGTCGGACGGCACCGAGACCAAGCTCGAGGGCCAGAAAGCGGTGGAGATTTACTCTGCGGCGCTGCAGGCAGCCATCAACAGGTTTATTGCGCATGCCATAAAACACGGGGCGGTCTACG
>JALHET010000623.1 GCA_022839525.1 Lentisphaerota bacterium | reverse complement strand
CGCGTAGCCCCAGACGCTGCGCCTGGGTCGCCTGCAGGACCATCGCGATTTGCCACAGCGGCAGTGTGTCCAGCATGGAGAGCGACACCCCCGTCTCATCTGCGACGCGCGTCAGTTCAGCAAACTGCGTGTCGTTCAAACGTTCAGCAAGGGGGAGATCGCTTTCGAGGCCGGCAAACGGCGACGTCTGGCCCGAAATATCCGCTTCAACGACCAGCGCATCGGCGCTCTTCAGCAGTTTCATCAGACCGGCTGGCAGCGGGGACATATCCTGCGTGCCCATATGGATGCTGCCCACCAGGTGAAGGTGCTGCCCGCCGGGAAGCGAGATATCCATGCCGGGCCAGGCATAACGGCGGGGGAAGAGGGCGCGAAACGATGTTTTTATACGATTAAACAGACTCATACGCGCTCCATAAACGGAAAGGTTCATGCTAGCGCGTAGGAGAAGAAGGTTCAATCTTTCGGTTTAAACCGCAACAACCGGTTTGCGTTGCTCACCACGGTAATGGACGAGAGCGCCATCGCCGCACCCGCGACAACCGGGTTCAGCAGCGTGCCGGTCAGCGGCCACAAAATACCGGCAGCAATCGGGATACCGAGCGAGTTGTAGACGAAGGCACCCAGCAGGTTCTGCTTCATGTTGCGCAAGGTGGCTTTTGAAATCGCCAGCGCGTCCGCAACGCCCATCAGGCTGTGACGCATCAGGGTGATGGCGGCCGTCTCAATGGCGACATCGCTACCGCCCCCCATCGCAATACCCACTTCCGCCTGTGCCAGCGCCGGCGCATCGTTAATCCCGTCACCGACCATCGCCACCTGGCGGCCCTGGCTTTGCAGCGTCTTGATGGCATCTGCTTTGCCGTCAGGTAACACCCCGGCAATGACCTCGTCAATCCCGGCTTCCCGGGCGATGGCGTTCGCCGTCACAGGATTATCCCCGGTCAACATCACCAGGCGATAGCCCGCGCGATGCAGGCGTTGCAACGCCTGCACGCTGTCCTGGCGTAGCGGATCGCGAATTGCCAGCAGCGCCGCGG
>JALHET010000622.1 GCA_022839525.1 Lentisphaerota bacterium | reverse complement strand
TTCGGCAATGAAACGGGCGGCTACAACGACTATGCGGTCAAGGCTTTCGCACGCGAACGCAAGGTACCCGTGCCCGAGGCGGACGGTGATCCGCTGCGCGGCAAGGTGTACGCCGACTGGATCAAAGCCAATGCCTTCGACGAATGGATCGATTGGCGCTGCGAGAAGATAGCGGAGTTCTACCGCGAGATCGCACGCCGTCTCGCAGCGGCGCGTCCCGACTTGAAGCTCGTCATCAACTCGTTTCTGCTCCCCGATTGCCGTCATGCCGACTTCACGAAGAGCGACTTCCTCGAGACGGCCAACCGCCGCGCCGGACTGGACGCGCGCAAGCTTGCGGACGTGTCGAACATCGCGATCTGCCAGTCGGAAATGCCGGCGGACTACCGCTGGTTCGGTCCGCTCGATCCGACCAACCCGAAGGATCGCGGACGCTGGGGCGACACATTCGCGACATCTGAGCCCATCCACCGAGTGATGTACTCGCGGAGAGGGGATTTCGGTTCGATCTATCTGACGACCTATCCTTGGATCAACCAACACGACCGTTATTGGGAGAGTCACACCGCAGCGACAAAAGACGTCAACTGCCATGGCCTCTATTACCGCGACGACAAACACGGGCCGATGCGCGTACCGTGGCTGAAGGAATGTCCGTGGCGAGTATCGACGGTGAATCCCTCGGGACGCGACGCACTGCGTGCCTATGCGTTACCCATGCGCTACACGGATGTCCTCGCACATTCGAAAGGCGGATTTCTTGTCGGCACCTACGGCACGGAAGATGTGCTCGTCCCTTGGATGCGCGCGTTCCGTGCGTTGCCGGCGGTGAAGATGTCTGATTGCGGCGGCAATGCGTTCGTCAAGATCCGCACAGCATCCTTTCGCGGCAAAACGTATTTCTATGTCCTCAACACCGATAACGGTCCACGTTCTATCACGTTCGACTTCCCTGAGGGAACAGTCGATCTCATCAGTAACAAGAATTTCCATGGTGCGACGACACTCAAACTTGAGGCTTATGAGTTGAGGAGCTACAT
>JALHET010000621.1 GCA_022839525.1 Lentisphaerota bacterium | reverse complement strand
GGGCGTTCCCTTGTTTTGTCTGGGCGGCAAGAGGGGTGCCGAAGGAGGCGGCTGCTGCCACAAGGGCGGCGAGCGCAAGAACTGTCCGGCTGTTCGCCGTTGCGCGTTCGCGCAGGGGGTGCGATGGTGCGATGGATGCGATTGATGCGTGGTTCATTGTTCAGTTTCCTTTACCGCGACGACGGGCGATACATTGAGCGCCTTGCCGAGCGTGGTGAGTGCGGTGAGTACGGTGAGGAGGCTGATGCCTCCGATTATCCAGAGAATGGTTCCTGCCGATAGCCCGAGCGTGAAGGTGCTGCCGCCTGCGACGATCAGAAAGCCGGGGTTGTCCGAGGTGATTTTTAGGGCGTTTATGCCGGCGCGGACGATGAGTCCTGTTCCGATTCCGGCCAGAGAGCCTGCGAGGTTTACGATGAAAATCTCCAGGGTGTAGACTGCCATGAGGAAAGGCGGTTCCGAACCGAGGCAATAGTAGGTGCCGATTTCTTTTTTGCGGTCGGCAAGATTTGTGGAGGTGACGTTCATAATGCCGAAGGCGGTAATGAACAGGGTAATCAGGGATGTTGCAATGATAATCAGGCGGATCATGCAGAAGACTTTGAGCCACATGTCGGTACCCGAGTCTTCCGATTGGGGATACACGTCCAGGTCGTAACCGGCTTCCTGCGCACGGGTATGGAGGTCAGGGGCAACGCGTTCGGGTTTGTACCCCTTTTCGAGCCGGATGATCAGGCGGTTGGTTTCGCCGGGATTGTAGCCGGCAAAACGGGCGTAAGGATCGGAGGGCATAAGCACCAGACTGTACAGGTTTACATTGTCCTGGACGGGTTCGAAAAAGCCTGCGAGCCGGACCCGGGCGGTTGATATCTGCCCGAAAAGGTCTGTAGCGACGAGGGTCAGGATGTCGCCTGTTTTGACTGGTATCGAGGAGCGCACCGATTCGTGAAGGAGAATCGGCGGGACGTCTGTGGTGTCGGGGACATCTGTGGTGTCGGGGGAGTGTGCGGCGTCTGCGGGGGTCATCCAGCCCAGGCTGTCGGG
>JALHET010000620.1 GCA_022839525.1 Lentisphaerota bacterium | reverse complement strand
GCCGGCGGCCAGCGCGTCGTGGAGGTCGCCGAGAATCTCCACCGCCTTTATGTTGATGGGGTCTTCGTCGCGCAGGCGGTGCTGCCGGTAGCCGGCGATGAAGGCGAAGTCGTGGAGGTGCTTGTGGAGATCCTTGAGCAGGAACTCGTTCTTGTAGTAATGGCGGGACTCGAAGAGCGGCAGGTCGGGCTGATCCTCGGATTCGAGATCGTACAGCGCGATGCGCTCGAAGTCGGAAAGGATGACGAAGCGGGGAAGTTCCTCGAAGCGTTGCTCGCGGGCGAGATCCTGGATGTAACTGAAGGCCTGGGATTCGGCCTTGTCGAGGGACTTGCCGCGGCTCTTGTGCTCGGCGAGCATGACGCCGCGCCAGAAAAGGTCGATGTAGCCGTACTGGCCGTTGATTTTGCGGACGGGCTCCTCGAAGGTGGCCAGAAGACGGCGGCGGACGCCGAAGACGCCGAAAAACTCGTCCCAAAAAGATTTGGCTTCCGCGTCCTCGCGATACTCGTCCGCCCATTCGCGAGAAAAACGGATGGCGTTCTGTCTGATCTCATTCCAACTGATCGGCATAAGGCACGGGCTCCACGATGTGTCACGGGCAACACTTTTCTAGATGCGTACAAAATACCATACCCGCACCCGTAGCGTAAAGAAAACGCCGCCTTGTGCCTCGCAATCGGTTGGCGACAGAGGGTATGCGAGTTTAGTGCGTGGTTTGTGCCCCTTTCGGTGAAAAAATCTGGAGTGCGGCGGCAAGCTGTATTCCGCGCGACGCCGCTTTTTGAGCAGGAGTACGGTGGCAGGGTGGTGAGCGAAAGCGGTGCCGCGGACCGCACTTCGTCCCTACACTTCGTCGCATACACTTCGTCGCTGGCGCAATCGACTAAGTTTTGGGGACTAACCCGGCCACAAATTATGCTGCAACTCTGGACAGCGGCCACAGCGTTCAAGTGGAACCATGAAAACGGCTGACGAGTTCCTGATAGCGCTGGCGCAGGATTGCGAGGTCGGAGTCGATCGCCTGAACTGTATAGCCTTGCGC
>JALHET010000619.1 GCA_022839525.1 Lentisphaerota bacterium | reverse complement strand
AGGAGGGAATGATGCTGTTCGGTGCGGTGGTGGGCTTCATCGCCGCCATCGGCACCGGCAGCCTCTGGCTCGGGGTGCTGGCGGCGATGGCTGCCGGGGTGCTGCTGTCGGCGCTGTTCGCCCTGGTGGCGCTGGGCTGCAACGCCAACCAGGTGGCCACCGGGCTGGCGCTGACCATCTTCGGCATCGGCCTGTCGTCCTTCGTCGGCGCGGCCTGGGTGGGCAAGCCGCTGGCGGGCTTCGAGCCGGTGGCGATCCCGCTGCTGAGTGCGCTGCCGGTGCTGGGCAAGGTGCTGTTCAGCCAGGACCTGATGGTCTACCTGTCCTTCGCGCTGTTCGCGCTGATCGCCTGGGCCCTGCTGAAGAGCCGCATCGGCCTGGTGCTGCAGGCGGTGGGCGAGAACCCCGACGCGGCCAGCGCCATGGGTCTGCCGGTGCTGCGGGTGCGCACCCTGGCGGTGCTGTTCGGCGGGGCGATGGCGGGCATGGCCGGGGCCTACCTGTCCCTGGCGTACACGCCGATGTGGGCAGAGAACATGACCGCCGGACGCGGCTGGATCGCCCTGGCGCTGGTGGTGTTCGCCAGCTGGCGGGTGTTCCGCGTGCTGCTGGGCGCCTACCTGTTCGGCCTGGCCAGCATCCTCCACTTGGTGGCCCAGGGCGTGGGGCTCGCCATCCCGGCCAACCTGCTGGCAATGCTGCCCTACGTGGCGACCATCCTGGTGCTGGTGCTGCTCTCCCGCGATGCGGTGCGCACCCGCCTGTTCGCCCCGGTGTCCCTCGGCCAGCCCTGGAAGGGCGGGCACTGAGGGCGCGGTGGTTCAGGCCCGCAGGTGCTCGGCCAGGCGCAGCAGCATGGCGTCGCAGGCCTCCAGCTGGGCAAGGGTGACGAACTCGTCGGGCTTATGGCCCTGGTCCATGCTGCCGGGGCCGCAGACCACAGTGGGGATGCCGGCCTCGTGGAACAGCCCGCCTTCGGTGCCGAAGGCCACGGTGCCGAAGTCCCGCGAGCCGCTGATCAGTGCCACCAGTTCGGCCGCCTCGC
>JALHET010000618.1 GCA_022839525.1 Lentisphaerota bacterium | reverse complement strand
CACCGGACGGAATAGTCTTTCCGGTCGCCGCGTCAACCCACCGTCCATTCACATACACAGCCCCGGAACGCTTGCTCTTAGGGGCTTTCCCAAGGTACTTGCCATTCGAGTCGTACAGTTTACCGTTGCTGTAGTACACCGCCTTTGTCACAGGCGTGCCGCCTCGGGATTCCCACCCGCCGTTCGGATCGCGCAAATCCCACACCTTCCCGGCGTTGTCGCGGACAAGATCCTTCGCCGTGCGTTCGCTAGCCGGTTTGATGTTGCCACGCGCTTTCATGGCGTCGTACGTTTCCGTGCGTTTCGCGGCACGTTCCGACGCCTTGCCTTTCCACTCTTCCTTAGCCGCCTGTTTTCGCGCCTCGTTCTTCTCATGCCGCAACCGGCGGGCTTTTGCGCGGTCGCCCTTCTCTTCGGCCTCTTCGATCCGCGAGTCGTACGCCTCCAGCGGCATGAAGCCGTTGGGCTTTTGCTCCGGATCTTGAACAGCCTTCCAACCGTCCCACGGCTTAGCGCCAGCCCGGGACTTCGGCCCTTCTTCCAGAACGTTGTCGAGAAACGCGTTCAACTCATCGAGGTATCGGCGGTCTTGCGCCGTAAGCGGCTCGCCTTTTTTCGCCCGCTCTTGAATCTCGTCAAACACCTCTTGCCGCTGTCCGTCCGTCATCCCCTCAATGCCGCCCTCGCCGTACGCCTCAACCGCCGCGACGTAGTCGCCAGTGCCTGACGAAGAACCGCCCGCGCCGCCGCTTCGGCCACCGCCAGAGGAACCGCCGCCGGGGGCAGAGCCGCGCCCCGCACGCGCAGCAGCACTCGCCGCGCGTGCGGCGGCACCCCACGGTTTCAAGCCCATCATAGGCCCATACGCAGCCAAACGCGACGCCGCGCTGGCAGCCCGCGCCGCGTCACTCCACCGATTGGCCGTGCCGCGCTGGCGGGAACGGCGGCGCACGGCCGCTTTCGCCCGCTCCGCCCCGACCGCGCAAGACGCCCGACGCGCCCGATTGCGCAACCCACGGAACAGGTTGTCATACCCATCCTTCTCG
>JALHET010000617.1 GCA_022839525.1 Lentisphaerota bacterium | reverse complement strand
CGTCATGAAAAAAATCATTTTCGGAATCTTCGCGGCGCTGTGCGCGGTGAACAGCGGCGCGGCGGAAGGCGGCGTGTGTGCCGCAGAGAAACCCTATGATTTCCGTGCGCGGCTCGCGCATGTGCACAAGCCGAACCGGCGCGACTGGAAACTCCAGCCGTCCACGAATGAATTCGTTTTCATCAACGGCATGACGATCACCGTGCCCCAAGACGCCGATCCGCTCGTCAGCCGCATTGCCGATGACTTCCGTGACTACCTGCTCACTTCGATGGGGGTGAACGTGTCGGTGAAAGGGACGGGGAAGCCAGAAAAGCCGGAGGAGTGCGCGGTCAAGGTGAAGATCGACAAGGCCATGAAGGAGCGGGAGTACGCGATTGAGGTGGGGGGAAAGGGCGCGACGATCCGCGCGGCGGACGCGAAGGCGGTAGCGCAAGGCTTCTACCGTCTCGAAGACCGCATGAACCTCCGCGCGGCACCGTTTCTCGCGAAAGGCTCGGAAACGCGCCGGCCGATGTTCTCACCGCGCATGTCGCATTCGGGCTGGGGCTGTGACCAGTTCCCCGACGCGCACCTTGCGCAGATGGCGCACTACGGTATCGACGCGATCCTTATTTTCGTGAAGGACGTGGATGTCACGAAAAACGTTGCGCATATCGATATCGCCGACACGATCCGCCGCGCGAAAGCGTGGGGGCTCGACACCTACCTCTACAGTCACGTGGTCGCCTTCGCGCATCCTGCCGATCCGGGAACAAAGGAACTCTTCGAGAAAACCTATGGTCGTGTAGCCGCCGCGTATCCCGAGGCGAAGGGTATTATCTTCGTGGGCGAAAGCTGCCAGTTCCCCTCGAAGGACGAGCGCGTGCTCCCCTACTGTTACTGGGAGAAGGACAAGATCGCCGAGCACCGCAAGAAGGGCGATCGCCGACCGCTCGCGGGCTGGTTCCCGTGTCGCGACTATCCTGATTGGCTCAACGCCGTGAAGGCGGCGATCCGCGCACAGGCGCCGAATATGGAGATCGTGTTCTGGAGCTACAACTGGGG
>JALHET010000133.1 GCA_022839525.1 Lentisphaerota bacterium | reverse complement strand
GACCAGCAACATGGCGGAGAACCTCAACCGGCAGGTGCGCCGGAGGACACGCGCCGCAGGGCTCTTCCCAAACGAGGCCTCGCTGCTCAGGCTCGTGTCAGCCGTGCTCTCGGAGATCAGCGAGGAATGGGAGACCGGAAAAATCTATCTCAGCATGGAGGATATGCCGAAATGACCCGCCTGACGAATTTACAGATAAAACACTTGCGCTACCTGCCGCGCACCTCGTTGATGATGCGGTTCGAGATGCGGGCCAGCGTGTCGTACGGCATGCGCGTCCAGTCTGCGGTCATGGTGTCGATGCTGTCCACCACGCGCAGGACGGTGCGGAAGTGTTTGCCTCTTGACTCCGGCTCTAGGATGAGCGACCCTATTTCCTACACAAGGAAAATGTGCCATGCAGTATCGTATCGGGAAAAGCGCATGCGTTGTCTTTTGGGGATTGGCCGCGCTGTTCGCACGGGGCGGGCCGGGGATCACTCCGGACGGCCTGGCCTTGGCTGCGGTCCTGATGGGCCGCGCCGCGACGGAGGCTGAACGCCAAAATCCGCAGACGCTCTGGCGAGCCATCGAAGCGCACGACGAGGTGTTGGCCGACTGGCTACGCCAAGACCTTGCGCCGCTCACGGGGCCGAAACTCTTGGAGAGCACCGACGGACGCGCACGCTTTCTGTCGGCAGTCACCGCTGCCTCCGGCAAGCCGTCCGGGGATGCCGGGGCGGCTGATTACGGAGCCGCGCTTGCCGCCTACCGCTCCGCTTGCGAGCAACGCCGCGTCCGTCGCCTGACCCGCGTCAAGGCCGAGTTCCCGCGTCTGGTCTACGCGCGCCATTTCGTGATGGGCGGCTCGCACTATGCCTACACCGAGGCGCTCTCAGACGCTCAGTCGGAACGCAACTTCCGGGCCGGCGGCCAGCTCTGCCTCGCCGAGTGGCGTGACGGCCTTTGGCACGAGACGGTGCTCACCGAGACGAAGGAGGGCGTGATCCGTGACGCGGATGTGGATTATGACGGCCGTGCCATCCTCTTTTCCCTCAAGCGCTCTGACCGAGGCGACGATTACCACCTGTACGAGATGGACGCCGCCACACGCGAGATCCGTCCGCTGACCGAAGGGCTCGGGATCGCAGATTACGAGGGGTGCTACCTGCCGGACGGGCGCATTCTCTTCAACTCCACGCGCTGTATGCAGATCGTCGACTGCTGGTGGACCGAGGTCAGCAACCTCTACCGCTGCGACCGCGACGGCCGGAACATCCTGCGGCTGACCTTTGACCAAGTCCACCTGAATTATCCCTCCGTTACCTCCGACGGTCGTGTGCTTTACACGCGCTGGGAGTATAATGACCGCTCGCAGATGTATCCCCAGCCGCTCTTTCAAATGCACCTCGACGGCACGCAGCAGAGCGCGGTCTATGGTGAAAACTCTTGGTTCCCGACCACCATTATCCATGCGCGCGGGATTCCGGGCAGCAGCAAGATTTTTGCGATCGCCACCGGCCACCACGCGCGCCAGCCCGGAGAGTTGATCCTGATCGATCCGGCGCGCGGGCGCCAAGAGGCCGAGGGCGTTACACGCGTCGCGCCGGTGCGCCCCACGAAGTCAGTGATCATCGACGTTTACGGACAGGGGGCTGACCTCTTCGCCTATCCCTATCCGATTGACGAGCGTACGTTGCTGGTGACGTACAATCCCGACGGTTGGACGCGGGTCGACGGTAAGCGCCATGAGAACCGCATGACCGGCTTCGGCATATACTGGATGGACATCGATGGTCAGCGCGAATTGCTGGTTTCGCGTCGTGGACTGGCCTGCGGTCGCGCGGTGCCGCTACGCCCGCGTCCGCGTCCGCCAGCGCGCCCGAGTTTCGTGGATTATGCCCGGCCGACCGGCACCTTCTACGTGCAGGATGTTTACGTAGGCCCGGCTATGGCGGGCGTGGCGCGCGGCACGGTCAAGACCCTACGCATCATCGGCCTCGACTACCGCGCCGCAGGCATCGGCAACAATAACAACGGCGGACCGGGCGGCGGCGCACTGGTTTCGACGCCGCCCTCCGTGGGCAACGGTGCATGGGATCCCAAGGTCTTGATCGGTGACGCTCCGGTGCATGAGGACGGCTCGGCCTTCTTCACGACCGAAGCGCGTACCCCGCTCTACTTCATGCTGCTCGACGACAAAGGGCGCATGGTGCAGACGATGCGAAGTTGGACGTTGCTGCAACCGGGTGAAAACGCCTCGTGCGTAGGTTGCCATGAATCCAAAAACAGCGTGCCGCTCGCTTCGGCGCGTCTGACGCGCGCGCTCGCCGCCGGTCCCCGTCCGTTGGCACCGATCTTCGGGCCGCGCCGCGGCTTCAGTTTCCTGAAAGAGATCCAGCCGATCCTTACCGCCCACTGCGCCGGCTGTCACGACGGTCGGCCTGATCGGCCCGACCTGACCGCGACGGTCGTCACCGATCCTGCCGCCAAACGTCACTGGACGCGCGCCTACCTCACGCTGACGCACGCCCGGCCCGAGCAGAAAGAGCCGCCCGCGCGTTGGCGCGGCGTCCCCGATCATGCGTTGCTCAACTGGGTCTCCGCTGCATCGGCACCGCCCATCCAGCCGCCGCGTTCGGCCGGTTCGGCCACCAGCAAGCTCTTCTGCGGGAAGCTGGACAAAGGGCACTGCAAGACCTTGAAGCCGGACGATCTCGCGCGTCTCGCGCTCTGGGTCGATCTCGGTGTGCCCTTCTGCGCGGACTATACCGAAGCCGCCGCCTGGTCCCCGGAGGAGTGGGAGAGGCACCGCCGTGCCATGGCCAAGCGCGAAGCCGCCGACGCTCTCGACCGCGCCACGCTGCGCGCGTTAGCGCATGAGAAGTGAATCGCTATCGGAACGGCATTGCCCTTGCCACTGGGGGGCTGACCCTGCTATTCTTTTTTAATCAATGCCGCGTGCGAGTGTGCCTGCGGCTTTTTCCAAAAAGGAGCCGGAGGGCGTATGACGCGACAGCACGACACGGTGGTGATTCTCGATTTCGGTGCGATCAACAGCCAGGCTGCGGCCAAGAGTGTCCGCTCGCTCAACATTTATTGCGAGGTGCTTCCCTGCACGGCGACGGCCGAACGGATCGCCGCGCTCGCACCCAAGGCAATTGTCCTGCAGCGCGGCGCGGCCTGCGGCGAGGCGACGCTGCAGCGGCAGCCAGCGGCAGACCCGGCGGCCTTCGGTGTGCCGGTTCTTGATCTGGCTGACCGCGCGTGCGATGCCGAGACCCTTAAGCCGTTTCTGGTTGGCCAGTGCGGCCTGAAGCAGGATTGGACCGTGGCGGCGTTCATTGACGAAGCCATCGCCGATATCCGCCGCACGGTCGGCGACCGCAAAGTCCTGCTGGCCATGTCGGGCGGGGTAGACTCCTCGGTGTGCGCCGTGTTGGCTCACCGTGCCGTCGGCCGGCAACTCACGTGCGTCTTCGTCGATCACGGGCTGATGCGCAAGGACGAGCCTCAAGAGGTGTGCGCGGTCTTCCGCGACCGGTTTGGTATTGCGCTCCGTCACGTTGACGCGCAGGACCGTTTCCTCGGCAAGCTGGCGGGGGTCGGCGATCCCGAGCGCAAGCGCAAGATCATCGGCGAGGAGTTCATCCGCGTATTCGAAGAGGAGGCCCGTTCCGCTGGCGAGCCCGATTATCTGGTGCAGGGGACGATCTACCCCGACATCATTGAGAGCGGCTGGGACGGCGGCAAGCCGGTGAAGGCGCACCACAACGTCGGCGGGTTGCCGAAAAACATCGCCTTCAAAGGGCTGGTCGAGCCGCTCAAATACCTTTTCAAGGACGAGGTGCGGCAGGTCGCCTTGGCCCTGGGCATTCCGGCATCCATCGCCATGCGCCAACCGTTCCCCGGCCCCGGTCTGGGGGTGCGTTGCCTCGGAGAGGTCACGCGGGAGAAGCTCGACATTCTGCGGGAGGCCGACGCGGTTTTCCGTCAGGCCATTCTCGACGCCGGGTTGGAGCAGCAGGCCAGCCAGTATTTCGCCGTGCTCACCGGCAACCGCTCGGTCGGCGTGTCCAACGACGCCCGCACCTACGCCTATACGGTCGCCTTGCGAGCGGTGAAAACCTCGGACTTCATGACCGCCCGTTTCGTGCATGTGCCGATGGAGGTGCTGGAGACGGCCTCTGGAAAGATCACTGCCGCTTTGCCGCAGGTGAACCGGGTTGTCTACGACATCACCCACAAGCCCCCCGCCACGATCGAGTGGGAGTAAGCGCGCGGGCCGTATCATGCGGTTCAAAACTGGAGGGCAAAGGCTGGTGGGCGGTGAGGGATTCGAACCCCCGACATTCTGGGTGTAAACCAGACTCTCTAACCAACTGAGATAACCGCCCCGGGAAAAACGGGGGCATTATGCCGTTTCGGGGTGCGGGGTGGCAAGCGCGGATTTCAGACAGCAAGCTCGCTGAGCATCAGGGTGGTCCAGGTCATGGCGCTCACGAACTGGTCGAGGCCGAAGGATTCGTTGGGACAGTGGATCTTGTCTTCCTCGCGCCCGAAGCCGACCAGCAGCGGGGCGGCGCCAGAGACCTGCTGCAACAGCGCGACGATCGGGATCGAGGCGCCGTCCCAGTGGAAAAGGGCGCCGCGCGGGTCGATCTTCCGCAACACGTCTGCGGCGAGACGGAAAACGGGCGAGTGGATCGGGAGGCGGAAGCCCGGCGCGCCCGCATCCGAGTCCGAGAAGGTCAGGGTCATGCCGCGGGGGCATCGGTCGGTCAGGTGCTTTTTCACGGCGGCGAACGCCTCGGAAGGGAGCTGGTCGGGCACCAGCCGCATGCTGAGCTTGGCGAGGGCCGAGGAAGGGATGACGGTTTTGGATCCCGGGCCGCCGTAGCCGCCGTGGATGCCGTTGATCTCGATGGTCGGCATGAAGCTGACGCGCGTCACCATGTCGAGACCCTGCTGCCCGCCGGCCGGCGGGCAGCCGATCTCTTTCTCGTAGGCTTCGGGCGTGATGACGGATTCCCGGGCGCGTGCGAGTTCCTCTTCAGAGGGGGGGCGCACGCGGTCGAGGAAGCCCGCGACGGCGATCGAGCCGTCGTCGTTGTGCAGCGACGCGAGCAGGCGGGCAAGCCCTTGGGCGGGATTGGGCGCGAGGCCGCCGTGGATGCCGGAGTGGAGATCGTATCCGGGGCCTGTGACGGTGAGCGTAAAGTGGGTGACGCCCCGGAGCCCCGCCACGATGGCGGGCTGGCTGTCGGGTCCGCTGGAGGTGTCGCTGACCATCAGCACGTCGGCGTGCAGCCTCTGGCGCAGGAGGGGCGCAAGGGCGGTGAGTGCTTTGCTGCTGCTCTCCTCTTGGCCTTCGATCACGAGCCTGAGGGTCGGCAGGGGCATGCCGGACTCTATCAGGGCTTTGACCCCCATGAGAAAGCCCATGACTTGCCCCTTGTCGTCCTGGGCGCCGCGGGCGTACACGCGCCCGTTGATGAGGGTCGGCTCGAAGGGCGGGGTTTTCCAGCCATCGAGCGGGTCTTCGGGCTGCACGTCGTAATGGCCGTAGAAGAGCACGGTGGTGGCACCGGCACCGGGGCGCTCTGCGAGGACGATGGGTACGGGGAGGCCGCTTTCGGGGGTGATGACGTCGACCGCGAACCCGAGCGGCCTGAGGAAATGCTTCAGCCACGCCGCCGCGCGGGCGCAGTCGCCGAGGCGTTTGGGGTCTGTCCCGACGGTCGGCAGGCGCAGCAGCGCGAACCAGTCGTCCAGAATGGCTTGCCGGTTTTTTTCGAAATAGGCGGGGGCAAAAGCGGTGTCGGGCATCGGATGTCTCCTTAAGTCTGCCGAGAGGATAACATACCCGGTGGGGCGATTCAATGCGGTTGAATTCCTGTAGGACGTGATCGTCGTCTTGCCGGCGATCAGCGCAATGTGATAATTTGGCGGCATGAATCAACATGTCCTCTGTATCGGATGGGAAAGGATACGCACATGCGATGGATGCTGTTAATGGGGTGGTTGGTATGGATCGAGGTCGGGGGGGCTTCTTTGCCGGCTGTGAGGCAGGCGGTCATCAGCGGCGAAGGGGTGAAAGCGACGTTTCTGGGGCCGACGCGGACAGTCATGCGCACGAAGAAGGGGCACCCGGCTCAGGTGGACGTGCCGAACCGTTTCCGCTTCAGGGTCATAATCGACAAAGGGGCCGCGCCGGGTATCCGGGCGCTGCGGGTCGGGTCGGCTTACCGGTTAAGCGAGCCGGTGAGTTTTGAGATCTCGGCTTTGCCGGAAGTGGGCGAGGCGGTCACCAACCGAGTCTCCGGAGGCGGGGCGGAGGTTGCCGCACTGCCTGCCTGTCTGAACGGCCGTCTGCACGGGGCCGGGGCGGACCGCTACCGGTTTCAGGCTGTGAAGGGGATGACGCTGGTCGCCTTTACCGAATCGCGGGTGTTGCCGTGCGGAGGGTTCCGCCCCGTGCTGACCTTTACGGATGCTGCGGGAAAACCGTGCGGGGACGTGACGGTGTACAATGCGGAGGCCGCGCCAGCCGTGGTGTTTGAAGTGCCTCAGGACGGTGTGTACGCCTTGGAGGTGAAAGCCGTGCGCGACCGCTGCGGCGATGCGTGCGTGTACCGCGTCAAGCTCGGCGAATTGCCGCTGGTCACGGGATTCGCGCCGTCAGGGGCTCAAGAGGGCGAGAGACTGAATGTCCTGTTGAGGGGGCATAACCTTGCGCAGAAACGCGTGCGTCTTTTTACGGGCGGAAAAAACGGCGAACTGTGTCTGAAGGCTCTGACCGAAGGCGCACTCGTGTTGCCGGGTCTGCGGTTCAACCTGTCGGAAGAGGCTGGTGTGCCAGAGCAAGAACCGAACGATTCGCCGGAGCGCGCGCAGCCGGTCGAGGTGCCGTGTGTGGTCAACGGCGTTCTGGAGCAGGCGGGTGGGCGCGACGTGTTCCGTTTCAACGGCACGGCCGGCGATGTTGTATGGGTGGATGCTCATGCGGCGGCGCTGGGGTCGCCGTTGAAACCGGTCGTGACGGTACGCAACAGCCGGGGCGAGGCCGTCGCGCGTGCGGCGTATGATACGGACGACACAGCGGCGGCGGCGTTACAGGGGCGCGACCCGTCGGTGCCCGTGAGGCTGGCTGAGACGGGCGCGTATGAGGTGGAGGTGACGGATGCGGAGGGCCGTTCAGGCGAGGCGTTCGTCTACCGCCTGCGTGTGGGGCCTCCGCGCCCCGGTTTCCAGGTTTGGATGACGCCGGCTTCGCTGAACATCCCGGCAGACGGTAGCGCGCTGGTGACGGTTTTCCTGCAGCGGCTGCACGGGTTTGAAGGCGAGGTGCGGGTGGCGCTCGAGTATCCGCCGCTCAGTATCGCGTGCGAGGGCGGCGTGATCCCGGCAGGGGAGACTTCGTGCCGGATGACGGTGTCCACGGACGGTATGCGCTTCCCGCACACAGTGTTTGACCTGTCACTGATCGCTTCGGCGGAGACTGGGGAGGGGCGCCGCGTGAAACGGGGGGTGGTGCCTGTGCGCTTCACGAAAGGGAACGGGTGCGTCGAGGCGAGAACCTTCGCAGAATTGTCGGCAAAGGCGAACTTCGGACTTCCCGCGCTACGCTTGCTTTTGCCTTCGGGAAAACCGGTGGAGGTTTCCGGCAAAGACCCCGTCCGGCTGACGGTTCTCAGCGCAGCATTGGCGGCACAGTTCGGTAGGGAACTCGTTCCTGTAGTGGTCTGGCCGCCGGAGGGGTTCTCGGTTCAGGGGGTTCAGCGCACCAACAAGCAGGAGCGGGCGTTCGTTCTTTTGAATGTGGATGCCGGGGTTGTCCGGGCGGGACAGAAAGGGCGTCTCATCCTCGGCTGTTGCAGGCAGGGCGATACGAACAACGCTCTGGTGGCGGTCACGCAGAGTGTCCCGTTTGTGGTGAGGTGAGAAGGGGTTGGCAGGCGGGGCAGAGGTGGGTGCCGCGTTGCCTGACGGTCATATCCGCGCGAGGTCGTTACAGCACGCATCCCAGCCAGAGCGGGATGGTGACGAGGCAGAGGAGGTGCGAAACGAGAATCGCGGCGGCGGAGAAATCCGCGTCACTGCCGTAGGCTTCGGCCAGCGTCACGCCCGCCATGGCGGCGGGCTGGACAGAGATTAGGATCAGCACGCGCCGCACCTCCACCGGCAGCGGCACCAGCGACAGAACCAGAATGCAGAGGGCGGGGATGCCCACCAGCCGCAGCGTGCAGGTGCCCGCCATGAGCGGGGAGAAGAGCTTGCCGGGATGCAGCATGGCCATGCGGGCACCGCAAATCAGGGCGGACGCGGGAATCGTTGCGGCGCCCGCCATCCGGCAGGTTTCCAGCAGTGTTTTCAGAAGCTCGCTTGAGAATGACGCCGCGGCAGGAGTGAGCCCGTTCCGTTCGCATACGGGACGCATTGCCAGAACGATGAGAGAGAACACCAGCGCCCCCATCGGCGCGCTCGCCAGATTCTTGAGGACGCCCCGGTCGAGCTTTTGCCCTGTGAGCGCCTTCACGCCCAGCGTCCACACGCACAGTTCTGCGCCGAGTCCCGAAAAGATGACCAGCGCGACCGCTTTCTCACCCCACAGTGCCGCCGCCATCAGGATCGGCAGGAATGAGTAGTTGTTCATCATACAGGTGAAGTGGTAACACCTACGCGTGGACTCGGTCTCGCGCTTCAGCAGCGGCAGGGTGGCGAGGCCGGTCAGCCAGCCTGTGATCAGGATGAAGACGGTGCCCATGGGCATCATCCAGTTCTGCAACAGGGACGTCCAGGTAAAATTCTTCAGGATGGAGCTGACGATGAGGCAGGGGTAAAAGATGTTCAGCATGGTCAGGGACAACTGGCGGGTGAAGGTCGCATCGATCAGTTTCAGCTTGTAGAGCGCGTATCCTGCCAGCGTCAGAAGAACCAGCGGAAGCATTTTGATGAAAAGGAAGAGCATATGAAAAAACCGGTTCAGCACTGAGGCGCGAGTCGGGTCAGGCTGACAGAAAAAAATTACGCATTCAACACTGAGAATTCAAGCCTCAAAAACGTTTTTTCGACTTTTCCAACGGCGTGGGCGGCGTGGCGTACGGGGGGCGGCAAAAAAAACGATTTTCCCTCTTTTTGGGGTTGACACGCGCCCGGGGATTCTGCTAAGTTCCCCACCCGCGCCGCAGACGGGGGCCTCCCCCGCGCGGCCCGATCTTTGA
>JALHET010000616.1:1084-1902 GCA_022839525.1 Lentisphaerota bacterium | reverse complement strand
CTCTTCTATTCTTTTTCAAGGTTCAGCGCAGAGGGATAAAGAAGACACATCCACTCTACAAGGAGTTGAGCATGGCTGGGCGCAAGCCAACCTATTATTCGTGGCGCAGCGCGGTGGTTGAACAGAAGGAGAAAGCGGCTCAATAAAGGTCTAAAGCCAGACAAAATATAGACAAAATATCGTCAGCGCATGCCACATTTCTAATTGTGGCTTGAGACTGCATAGTGAGACCCGTACGACCCACCAGGGATTGCCCTTGGTAGCGGTCGTGCGGGTCTTTTTTTTGTGCCCGAATTTAACGCGACGGCCATTGAAAGACTCGAACGTCGGGGCGAACGCTCACTTCGCTGACGCTCCGATACGCGAAGGGAACGCCGACATGAAGATCGACATGCGAAGAGAACAACTTGAGCAACTGGCCGAGGATGGCGATGAGGCCGCCGTAGGCGACCTCTACCGGGAGTACGAGGTCGATTTAGGGAGGGGTTCTATATGAGCGATTCGACAAGTGATTTTCTGACGGCGCTGTTGACGGCACCGGAGGAGCGCCGGACCGAAGCCCTGCGGGTGCTTCGCGGCGACACTGAGCGGAACGCGCCTGCGGATCGCGGACCAGAGCCGTATCTGACGCTGCGCGAGGTCGGCCGGCGGCTGGGCGTGAGCCCCTGTTCGCTTTGGCGCTGGCAGGTGCCGGGCCATGAGCTGGGCGGCCGGCGGCGGTTCCGGCTGAGCGAGGTGGCCGCGTATCTCGAGAGCGCCGATTTCAAGCGGCGCGTTGACGATCTGAAGCTGGAGCGGCGAGATTTGGAGAAGTAAGG
>JALHET010000616.1:0-1048 GCA_022839525.1 Lentisphaerota bacterium | reverse complement strand
GCCAATCGCGGGTGTTGGCAAGGCCTTATTCAAACGAGCCCGCAAAGGTATACCGAAATGCAAAACATGCAAAACGACAAATGGGTCGAGCGCGGCCTCCGGCTGCGCAAGACGCTGATCAACTTCGCGAGTGCAGTATGGTTCATCGGCACGGCGGCGGCGACACCGATTCTTCTGGTGGCGCTCGCTTACTTCATGGCCATCGGGCCGGACACGAAGAATCACGCCCTTCAGGCGGCATCCTACGGGGTGATGTTCGGGGCGATCTTCTCGGCACTCCTCATGGTGTGCGTGGAAAAGAAACTACGGTAGGTCTGGAACGCACGGGCGAGACGCCCGTGCCACAACAAACAACAGGGAGAGTGGTCTCCCGCAAAGGCGCGAAGGCGCAAAGGAGAAGAGAAAATGGCAATCCTGCAAGAGCAGATGAGCAAGAGCGTGAATCCGTTCATCGAGCAGATCAAAGACGATCTGGCTCCGGCGGGCACGTGGGTGGCGACGATCATCGACATCAAGGATCAATTCGGTGTCGTGCGGCCGAGCTTCGACAATCCGCAGGTGACCGAGGTGGTCGATCTGACCACGTTCCTCTTCGGGTTCAGGGATCAGGCGGGTCAGCCGCACAAGATCGCATCGAAAACGATGCGCATCAGCGGCAACGAGAAGTCGAATCTGTTCGGTTTCCTCAAGTCGGCGCTGGGCTCCGCCCCGAAGTACGGCTGGGACTACTGCGAAATGAAGGGCAAGAAATGCCTGATCACCGTTGCGCACGAGGCGAAGCGCAATGGCCAAGGCGTGTACCCGACCATCGCGGCGCTGTGCCCCGTCCCGGCGGGCATGGCGGTGGGAGTACCGGCAGCGGTGCCGCAGCAGGCGGTGCCGGTGGCCCCCGCCCCTGCCCCTGCGCCGGTGCCCGCGCCGGTGGATGACGAGCCGTTGCCGTTCTGAGCTCGGCCGCGCGGGGCGGTCGGCGTCGGCCGTCCCTGCGCGGGTTTTTCGAGTGAATCGAACGAATCGAACAGGAGAAAGATCATGGCGATTTTGACAC
>JALHET010000615.1 GCA_022839525.1 Lentisphaerota bacterium | reverse complement strand
CAGGATGCGCCCGTCTTTGAGCGTAACGAACGCCCCCTCGCTGTTACGCGGGTTAGTCGTGCCGGGCGGCAATTCAAGCGTCCGAACCGGGGTCTCTGGCACCGAGGCAGAGGTCGGCCTAAAGGTTGGCGGCGGATCGAGCTGCGCGTTGAACCACGTGTCCAGTGCGTCTTGGGGCGCGAGATACGTCCCAGACGTTTGAGCGATCCAGTCGAGGTCATGGCCCTGAACGACCGCTCGGAAAAGTGCCACGCCTTCCTGCTGCTGCAAGGTCAGTCCGGGATTCGCTAGAGCGGGATCAATCCCCACGGCCGTCCAGGCGGTTCCGGCAAATGGCAGCGCATAGTTGACAATCCACGACGCCTGTCGGATGGAGACCTCTTCATCACTGAAGGTCAGAAAACCGGGCGGCAACGAAACGAACACCAGATGGGGATTTTGGTTCCGAATGATCTTGTACGCCGCAGCAAGCGCCTCCAAAGACGCGGCCTGTTCGGGCAGCCCGGACACGGTCACGTCCGCAGTCGGGAAGCGCCGCAGCACCATTGCGCGAACGTTGTTTGTAAGCGAAACGGGGGCCATAAGCGTAACGGGAAGCCCCTCTCGCAAGCGAGTGAGCAAGCCGTCGCAAACTGATTGCAGCGGCGGGACGTCCGCCAATGACACCGTCCGACCGGCAATCACCGTGGCAACCCTTTCCGCGATACGTTTATGCCCTGCCATCGAGGGATGAATGGTTTCGCTCATCAGCAGCCGCCAGGCGCGGGCACGCGTTTCCCGCAGCGCCTGCCACTCGGTGTGGATGTCGACGACGGGAAGTTGGAGTTCCGCGCCGACCTGCCGGATGAGCCCGGCAAATTCACCGACACGTTCCGGCGGACGACGGGGGACAGCCTCGGGATAGACGGGGTTCTGCGTGCACAGGATCACTTCCGCGCCCGCGTCCCGACAGCGGCTGACCATGGTTTTCAAGTTACTCACAAATGCCGCTTTTTTGGCGGCATCCTGTTCGGGGGTGACCGCGCCATAGGCCAAGTCGTTCATGCCGAAC
>JALHET010000614.1 GCA_022839525.1 Lentisphaerota bacterium | reverse complement strand
ATTCTATATCATCCAGATGTGCAAAGACATCAGCCGTAAGCGGAAATCTGGACGAAAGCTGCGCAGCGGCAGTCAGCATCCGCTTTTCATGCATCGCGCACTCGGCGAGTTTTTCGCGAACAGCATGCATGCTTACCTGATCGGTCATAATCGGATTCCTTTTGCCCGGGCTTCACGTTCTATCAATCGGTCCGAATCGCCGGCAAGCACTACATCGATCTTTTGATCCCCGATGCGCTGTTTGGCTGCCGAAAGAAAGCGTACTTTTTTGTTAAAAAGCACCTCCGGGGTTTCGCCTGCAGGCGGTACTATATACAGGTCTATATCCCCGCCGGATGCGTCGTCATCCGCACGGCTGCCGAAAAGGTAGATTTCGTCGGTGTTAAAATATTCGACGCACGTCTGCTTAAGGGCGTCCCGGTCTTTTTCGGACAAGCGCATAACTACCCTCTCCGCTCGCTCATGAATGCTTTCAGGCTGGTTTTCCAGTCGGGGACAGCGCGCCCGGTGCCGTTTGCAAGGACGGCGGCGATTCTGGTTTTATCCAGGACGGAATACGGGGGTCTGCGCACTTTAGCCGGAAATTCTGCGGAGGTGCAGGGTTCAAGCTTGAAGGGACGCGAATCGAGGAGCTCCCCTGATGCGACTCCCTGGGTGTATATTTCGTTCGCAAAGTCGTACCAGGTGATGTTCCCTTCGTTGGAATAGTGGTAGATGCCGTAGGAGGGAGCGGCGGCTTTGGCGGAGAGTTCGATGAAGTCGGCGATAACGTTAGTAAGGTCGCGCGCCCAGGTGGGGCTGCCGCGCTGGTCGTTGACTACTTTGAGTTCGTTTTTTTCGGCCATGAGGCGGAGCATGGTGTGGACGAAGTTGTTGCCGTGTCTGCCGTAGAGCCAGGCGGTGCGGATGATCCAGGTACGCGGGTTTGCCGCAAGGGCTTCGGTTTCGCCGTCGCGTTTGGTGCGTCCGTAGACGCCGGTCGGGTCGGTCGGGTCGTCCTCGCGGTAGGGGCGGCTGCCGTTGCCGTTGAAGACGTAGTCGGTGGAAATGTG
>JALHET010000132.1 GCA_022839525.1 Lentisphaerota bacterium | reverse complement strand
AACATCGCTCGTTCTTTCCCGTAGGGCAAACGTTCCAAACTGTGCCATAAAGACGCAGTGTCAGTAGTTTCTACGATATCCTTTTATGGGTCAAGCCCCAAATCCCTCTTTTGTCCCATTTTTTGCTGGTTCTGCCCGGGTGGTTTTCGCCTTCGCATTTCCGGCACCCCCATGTTATAATCCGTGCCCGTTAAAACTTCTTCAGGAGACCTTGTTTTCCCCATGCGCCTCATGTTTGTGTCCGGTTTCTTTTTCCCCGTTTTCTGCGCGTCCCTGCTTCAGGCGGGCGGCTCCCCTTCATCTGATTTCTTGTACCCTCAGACTGAGGCCTTCCGCCGCGGCCTCGCCCAAGCCCAAGCCCGCAACCTCACCCTCACGGATTACCACATCCACATCCGCGGCGGCATGACCCCCGGAAAGGCGGCTCTCCGCCAGGAGAGGAGCGGGATCCGCAGCGCCGTTCTCGAGAACCACGGCCGCGAGTGGCCCCTCAACAGCAACGCCGCCCTCGCCGCCTTCATAGACGACTGTTCGCGCGCCCGCGCCAACGGCGCGCGCCTCCCGGTCGGCATCCAAGTCAATGACCGCGACTGGCATGCCCGGATCGATCCCGCGCTCCTCAAGCGGCTCGATTTTGTTCTCGCCGACACGATGATCATGGGCGTCACCGCCGAAGGCAAACCGCGCCGCCTCTGGCTTCCGGGAGTCGCCATCGAAGACCCCGAAGCCTGGATGCGCGATTACTTCGCCCATAACCTGCGCATCCTCGACGAGCCCGTCTCCATCCTCGCCAACCCCACCTACCTGCCGCCCTGCATCTCCAACCGCTACGACCAGCTCTGGACTGAGCCGCGCATGCGCCAGCTCATCGCCAAGGCCGTGGAGAAGGGCGTCGCGCTAGAAATCCAGGCCGGCTCCGCCTACCCCAAGCCCGCGTTCCTCAAACTCGCCAAAGCCATGGGCGCGAAATTCTCGTTCGGCACCAATAACTTCGACGGCAAACCTAAAGACCTCTCCCGCTGGTTCGACGTGATCGAACTTCTCAACCTCCAGCCCGCCGACCTCTGGCAACCCAAACGCCCATAAGTCACGGAGGGTTTTGCGCCTGTCCCCCAACCTGTAACCTATCGCCTATAACCTGTAACCTGTAACGTGTAACCTCCCAACAGGAGCCACCCCATGCCCCTCCAAGGACTCACCCTCATCGGCGAAAGCATCAACGACTCCGTACCCTCCACCCGCGCGCTCTTCGACGCCAATGATCTCGCGGGGATCATGAGCCTCGCAACCGCCCAAGATCAACGCGGCGCCGCCTACATTGACGTCAACGTCGGCCCGCGCCCGCCCGACTTCATGGCCGGGGTGATCCGCGCCGTCCAGACCGCCACCGGCAAACCGCTCTCGATCGACTCGCCCGACTTCGCCACAGCCAAGGCCGGGCTCGAAGCCTACGACCCCGCGTGCGGCACGCCCATCCTCAACTCCATCTCGCCCCTGCGCATGGAAATGTTCGGCCTCCTCGCCGTCAAACTGTTCCGCCCCATCCTGCTGGTTTCCGAAAACCTCAAGGACGGCACGGGGCTGCCCTGCATCACCGCCGAGGATACGTACGCCGCCGCGAAACTTCTCCTCGAGACCGCTCGCCGCCACGGTATCGCGAATCAGGACTGCATCTTCGATCCGGGCATCGCCCCCCTCGCCACGGACACCGAAAACAACCTCCGCCGCCTGATGGGCGCGCTCCGGCTCATCCGCGACGACGCCGACTTCGCCGGTGTCCACGTTTCGGTCGGACTCAGCAACTTCACCGTCATGCTGCCGTCCAAACGGCCCGACGGCTCCCCCGTGAAAGCCCAACTGGCCAGCGCCTTCCTCACACGCGCGATGCCCCTGGGCCTCGACACCGTGATCGGTTCCGTCAAGGTGCCCTACGCGATTCTTCCGGAAGGCCACCCCGCCCTGCAGTGCTTCGACGACTGTCTCGCCGCCGAAGGCTTCGACGTCCTGGAGCGCGTCCAGAATTTTTACTCGTGAGCGCTTCGCGGGCACACCCGTTTCCGCGATCACTTTCTGCTGGCGCTCAGCGTGGCAGGCCGCGGCGTGATCTTCAGCCGCGGCACGGTCACGCAGCCTTTTTCATGTCACCCCTCTTGCTTGCCGTTCGCCCGGTATGGCCGCCGCTATTCCGGCTTTACCAGAACCACCTGATCCATCCAAACGCGGTTCGGCTTCACGGAACCCGGCACATACGCCGGGCCGGTGAATTTAGCCGAAACCCAGACTTCCCATGTGTTGTAGTCCGCCAGACCGTCCGCGTTGGTCCACGCGCCCCGCATGTCCGCGCTGAGAATCCAGAACCAGCCCCAGACAATGGTGCTGCGGCCGAACTCAAAGGTGCCGAGTTTATACCAGTGGTATTTTTCGTCCTGCGGCACCGCCGGAGTCCTGAACTGAAGGGATTTTTTCGTTTGCGAGTCATACACGCCGAACCAAGAGGGCAGCAGGCTGGCGGGTCCCGGCTTTGTCATATCGTGCAGGGCCGGCTTGTTGTCCGGCGAGCACATGGCCCGCCCCACAACAGAGTCGGGATCGTTCGTCACAGAATTGAAAACAGGATGCCCGAATTTCTGGATGCGCTCCTTAAGGATATGCGCAAACTGCGGCGGCGTGGGAAGTTCGTACGTGAGTGTCTCCATCTCGTCGGCCAGAAGTTTCAGGAACTCTTTCTGCTTTTCAGGACTGCAATAGGCTGTGATTTGCTCTTTGCTGAGCATCCCGTATTCTGCGGCAAGCTCCGGTCTCCGCAGCGGGGGATTCTGGGCCGGCGTCAGTTGCGAGTTGGAGAGGATCACCGCCAGCGGCGTGATGAGTTCTTTGTTCACGCGCCGCCGGTACTCCGACCCTTCCGGCGCGAGCGCCTGAGCCTGCCGCAGATACCCCAGCACGCGGCCAAGGAACTCGGCCGTCTGGTATTCGCGGATCGGATTGGTGATGTAAATCAGCGCTTTTTTCTCGCTTGCGACCGCTTGGCGCAAGTCGTTCAGAAACGCCGTCATCGGCGCGGCGGCGGGGCCGTAATGCTTTTCCATATACGCCCGGATGAGCGCCGCCTCGTCCTGATCCGGATCGTTGATCATCTGGTACCCCAGCCAGATCTGCAGGTCGACGAAATTCTGCGGGTTGGAATGGATGTGCGTCTCCATTTCCGTGAAAAACGTTTTCACGCCTGTTTCGCGGTAGTAGCGGACATCGCCGGCAATGGCGTCCACCATGGTTTCCACGCGCGGCGGCTTGAAATAGGGGCCTTTCAGAATCCCCATGTTCCAATAGTCCCACAGCGCGATGTTCGCGCCGACCGCCTTCCAGCCGTCGAGCTGCTCCTTGCGTGAGGCGTTGAACGGACTGGTGATCGGGCGGTAGCAGTCGCTGCGGGTGTACAGGTCACACCAGCGGAGCAAAATATTCTTTTCCGGCCGTAACGTTTTTGGTGCGCGCTCTGTCGAGACATACGCAAACGTCTGGATGATGACATCCGGGTACTCTTTCGCGATCTCGCGCGCGACCTTGTTGAAGCACGTCAGCGTCAGCGCGGCCTCGCTCCCCTCGCGTTCCGTGATCGCTTTGCACGCGGGACAGAAACAGATGAAACTGGCATTGTCGTTTTGCGAAATGTCGTAGAGGGTGGGCCATTTTTCAGGCGGGAGCGTGGCCCGGTCTTTTTTTATGAATTCGCGGAGCTGGTTGAGAATAACATCCGCGACCTCGGGATTGCTCAAGCAGAGCTGCCCGCCGCTGTGCATCGTGTCGCCGTGGAAGCGCTCGCCTTTCGCGTTCATGCTGAAGTACTCCGGATGGGTGGCGAAATACTTTTTCCACGAGACGTATTGATAGAACGTGTGGCACGTCCCTGTCTGACGCGAGACGCGCAGCGGCGAGTCGAACACATTCGCGCGGTTGCGCTTGATGAATTTCTGATACGCCAGATTCATTTCGCGGGACAGTCCCCAGTGCGAAACGTAAATCTCGCGGTGACTGAAGGCCGGTTCCCCGCTGCGATTCCACGGCTGGAGAGCCAGCTCAGGATGTTTCGGGACGTACGTGGACTCGAACGTGAACCAGTGGCACCCCAGCTCGCGTTCGAGAAATTCGCAGACCGCCAGCAGCGCGCCGTTGTTCTTCCCACCCGCGAAGATCATCCCGTCGCCGACGGTTTTGTACGTCCAGGCCTCAACAGCCATGGCCTGGGGATCCACGCCGTGTTTCAGGGCGTACGTTGTGTTCCCGACGTAAAGCGCCGGGGTCTTCCCGTTGAACTCCGATTCCTTCACGACCGGAAAGGTCGCGCCGGTCATTTGCTCCAAATAAAGCTTCAGCTCGCCCGAGGCGCTTTGCTGTGTGACCTCGAGCATGGGTTCGTCGTCCTGACAGACGATGGTATAGGCCGTTTTCCCGTCTTTTGCGAGATACGGCTTCCCGAATAAGGAGCACCGGCAACCGACACTGATCAATGTCAACACGACACAACTGGTGCCGGCAAGCATCAACGCTATAGTTGAGAGTCGTTTCATAGTCATCCCTCTTGAGTTTGTCCTATAAGGCATGTTCGTGCATAGAATTTGCTCGTTATCCTTTCTGGCTCCTGTTCGATGATCGCCCCCTCTTCCCTTTTTAATTCAGATCGAGAAGTTGCGAGAGATACTTCATAAGTGGTAGAAAAAAATCTGGAATTTGATCCGGGGCTTGAGGAACCCATTCATTATCGCTGATACTGGCCTGAAGGGTCTTCCCAGGCTTCAATACGCTGGTCATGGCGTGAAGGACGGCCTTGCCCTCATTTTGCCCCTTCGAGCTCAGTTCTGATCCGGGCGGAATCGCGTCTTTGGTGTTCTTAACGACTTGAATAAAGTCGTCAGCCTTTTTATGCAGGACTGGATAAACACCTTTCGCCCGTTGCAGGAGGAGCGTTTCTAAAGAGCCGCTGCTCTGATTGTCGGGCATAACGAACACGCCAAACGGACATGTACCTGTGGTACAAACGCCGACATGTGAAGGGAACGTGTACGTCCCGAGTAATTCATTGTCTTTACTTTTTTCGCCCCACTCGGTTTTCAGTTTATCAAATTGCTTAGGCGGATTACTGTCTGCATCCAAAATAAAACCAAACGATGACGGGCGAATATCAGTCTTGTCCAGAATTACAATCGCAGAAGACACCCCCCCCACAAGCTTGGAGTCACCTCCAGTAGAAATCAGAACCACACACTGTTCGTCTTTGACATGGAAAGCGGGAACGTCAGAGCGTTTGTGGATATCACGCTCTTCGTTTATTGGGAATGTCTTAGGAACTAACTCTCGAAACTCGGACGGGATGTTTTCCGAGGGGTTTTCCGGGTTATCCAATTTTCTCTTCTGTTCAAAACCGAAAACGCTGAGTAGTCGCTGAACAAAAGCAAAGTCGTGTGCACCTTCAACTGCGATGAGATCGACACGCATGGATTATCTGATCTCCAAGCCGCCATGAACCCGAAGGTCTGTCAGCAGGTTATAGTTCAACCGTTTGGCGAGATGATCTTCTCTGCTCAGACGGTACGTGACGAATTCATCGGGCGTCTCTTTTGCAGATAAGAGCACAGCATCTATAGCCTCAAGGCTGTGAGTTGTTGCAAAGATCTGAATGTGATACTCCCGTGCCGCCTCGAACAACCACTTCATGATCTCCGGCAAAACGAACGCATGGATACCGCCCTCGATCTCATCCAAAAGTAAGAGGCCATTTTTGGCTGTAACGAGTCCCGTCGCTATGAAAAGCACACGCTTCATGCCGTCTCCAAAAACCATGAGCGGCGCCTCGCCAAAATCCTTGTGTTCAACCCTCAGGTAAGGTCGGCAGTTTTCGGACGCAACACTGATACTCTCTATGCCGGAATCAAACATTCGCGCAAGTTCGAGAAGGTCTTTTTGTTGATCGACCTTCAACTTTGAATACTTGTCGGCGCAGCGTTCAGCAAAACGGTATTCGAATCCCAAAACTGCGGCCACAGGAAACGCGAATGAATTAGCGCGTCTCCGAATAAAGGGGACGTCTTGCCAAAAACGGCGGGTAACGGACTCCGCAACG
>JALHET010000613.1 GCA_022839525.1 Lentisphaerota bacterium | reverse complement strand
CCGAGCTTCTTCAGCTTCTGGAGGTCGTGGCGAACGCCGGGGCGGATGGTGTCCCGGATACCGAAGAGTGCGCGCAGGCGACCGTCTACGGCTACAAGTACGAGCGAATTGCCGTTCAGGGTGAACGATTCGATGTCGGCGAGGGCCGCTTGATCGAGGGGAACGCCTTCGCTTTCCATGAGGCGGGCGTTTCCGACCGCGATGCGCCGTCCGTCCACGGTTGCCGTTATGCCCTGCCCTTTTGCGACCGATGTTTTTTCCACGCCGAGAAGCGGGATGTCGCCCAGATGTTCGACAATCGCTTTGGCCAGCGGATGGTCGGATTCGGTTTCCACGCTTGCAAGCGCGCTCCGCACGAAATCTGCGGATGCCGTATTCGGGGCGCCTCTGATTTTTTCCCCGGCGTCGTAGTATGCAACGTCGGCGACCCGGGTCTTGCCGGTTGTCAGGGTGCCGGTCTTGTCGAATACGATGGTGTCTACTCTGCTGAAATCGTGGATAACTTCGCTTCCTTTGAGCAGGACGCCGGCACGGGCTCCGTTGCCGATGCCGGCCACATTCGATACCGGAACGCCGATGACCAGTGCGCCCGGGCAGCCCAGGACCAGGATCGTGATAGAGAGTTCGATGTTTCGGGTGAAAGCCCACACGACAACGGCAAGGAGGAGTACGGCAGGGGTGTAGTACTTGGAAAACCGGTCTATGAAGCGTTCTGCCTCTGATTTGGAATCCTGGGCTTCTTCGACCAGTTCGATAATCCGGCCGAAGGTGGTGTCTTCGCCGACGCGCTCGGCAACGATCTGCAGGGTTCCGTCTTCCAGAATCGTGCCGGCATATACCGCCGATCCTTCTTTTTTTCCGGCAGGCAGGGACTCGCCGGTTATGCTCGCTTCGTTGACGTGGCCTTCGCCGCTTGATACGGTGCCGTCCACGGGAACCCTGGCGCCGGTTTTTACCTGCAGGATATCGCCGACGTCGACTTCCTCCACCGGAACGTCTTTGAAGCTGCCGTCGTCCATGCGCTTCAGAGCGCTTTCCGGAGCCATTTCGGTA
>JALHET010000131.1 GCA_022839525.1 Lentisphaerota bacterium | reverse complement strand
AATCAGGTTTCGCGCCGTCATTTCTTCCGGAACCGGCAACCCCAGCAGTGCCAGAACCGTCGGAGCCACGTCGCACAGCTTACCAGCGGGTGCAAGCTTCACGCCAGCCGCGTCCCTAGCCACGTAAAGGCACTCCACATCGTTCAGCGTGTGGCTGGTTTTCACCATACCCGTCGCATAGTCTTTCATCTGCTCCGCATTGCCGTGATCCGCAGTAATCAACACATGCGCGTCCAACTCAAACAGGCGCGGCAGCAGTCGGCCGATACATTCGTCAACAACCTCTACCGCCTGACGGACCGCTTCGGGATCACCGGTGTGCCCGACCATGTCGCAGTTGGCATAGTTCACAGCGACAAACGCGTAGGGATTGTTTTGCAGGCGGCTCAACAGCTCCTCGGTTACGTTGTAGGCATCCATTTCGGGATGGCTCGCGAACATCGCAGGATCAAACCGGCTCGGCACATCCACCTGCTCCTCCCCCTCATACGGCTTTGTGGACTTGCCGTTGAAGAAGCTGGTCACATGGCGAAACTTCTGCGTCTCGGCGATACGGAGTTGCCTCAACCCTGACTTGGCGATCACCTCGCCCAGCAGGTTGTCCATGCCGCCGTCTCCCCCCATCGCACCCAGCAAGTAATCGGTGAATTCGTCCCAATACCGGGTGAACCCCAGATAGGCAACGTTCGGGCGGGCACGCCGCGTTCCTTTGTAATCCTCACAAACGAACGCCTGCGATAACTGGATCGCGCGGTCCTGACGGTAATTGAAATGCATCGCCGAATCGCCATCGCGCATGCCCTCATACCCGCCGATCACATAGGGAGGAATGTATTCATCCACCATCGGAGTCTTGTCCGGCGTCTGATCTTTCCCGTACGACTCCTTCACCGCATCAACAGCCGAAACCGCCGGACGTCCCTCGGCCTGCACGATGCACGCATAGGCCGTATCGGTCAGCCCATAGTTTTTGGAGCGGTCCATTGCGTAATAACGTCCCTGCACCGTGCCGACCACACAGTTTCCGACCGCTTCCATCTCCTTTTCCAAACGGGCAATGTACTCCAACGTGCTGCGCGGCGGAGTGTCGCGCCCGTCCAGAAACGGATGGATCACGATGCGCCCCTCCGGGAACTCACTGCGCACGCGCCGCATCAGCTTGAACAGGTGCTCCTGATGCGCATGGACACCCTCGTCCTGCAACAGCCCCATGAAGTGCAGCGTGCTGTTGTTCTTCTTCCAACTTGCGATCAGCCCTTCCCACTTCGGCGAGGTGAACAACTCGCCGGTGCTCAGGCCGTCGTCGATGCGTTTCAGCTCCTGAATCACCACGCGGCCCGCACCCATGTTGAGATGCCCAACCTCGCTGGACCCCTGATACCCGTCGGGCAGGCCCACCGCCTCGCCGCTACACGCCAGCCGCGTCCAGGGATAGCGCGCCTTCAGACGGTCGATGACCGGCGTCTGCGCAGCAAAAACAGCATTCCCCTCTTCACGGGGATTGATCCCCCATCCATCACGAATAATCAAAACAACTGGTCTCATAAATCCCTTTCACTCAATACACCCGTTGCAAAAACAAACACTCGGACGGTTTCCATCCAGACGCCAATTCATCCGCTTTTTCAAGCCACCGCCGAATACGATTCTCTGGCAGAACACTCTCCCCCCAATACTCCACAAACAGCGCGTCATCCATGCGGGCGGCAGCATCAAGCATTCCCCGCTCCAACAGTTTCAACGCGCGCTGGATGTACAACCCGCCGCAATCATCATTCTCAGGATTCGCAACACTACCCGCCGAAAAAAGATCGCGCGCCTGATGGCACAAAACACCATGATACGTTAGCAAAAACAAAACGGCATCGTCATATTTATTCCGCACCCGTCCGGATTTAACAATGACCGGACATAACAATGCGGTTTCCGCCCGAAGACGATACTTCTCTTCACTTGAGAGAGATGTATAAAGCCGCACTTGAATAGGCAAAGTGTGAACCTCGTCTTTAACGTCTTCCAGCCACCACAAACGTTCTCCCTTTTTCAGACGCCCACGCGCATAATCACGGACATAACGCATTTTTTCGTGCATCGGGAGCTGCCTAAAATCATCATAGCGAACTCCCATGAGGTCAAACAAGGAACGATCCGCCTCCATATCAAGCTCAAAGCGCGGCACATGCGATGTACGAACATGCACGACACAATCCTCATAGGGGCGCCACCGGACTTCCGGAATACCGCCCTGCTTGCAAAACACAACATAAATACAATTTACGGTGTCAACACGCTGCGTTTCCTGAACGCTATTTCCAACACTTCTCCATGTATCGTTAAGCGTAAACTTAACTTCAACACCAAAGTCTCCCAAAGCAACGTCAGGAAATGCCTGTGCTGGAGGTGCCAGATCAACCGTGACCGCATCGCATACAGGTAGCAAATCTGAAAGCACCAATCGAACCCGATGTTCGAAGGCCTGACTACTTGAAAAACCGGCCCTGTGAGCTTCCTCGGTTAAAAGGACGCATGCTTCCGTCAAAAGGTTTTCGCGTTCAATTTTTTGCACATTGCCCCTTCCGCAAAACCCCTTTAACCGCTTTCGCGATATGCCAAGCGAGTACAGGTGGGACAGCATTCCCTATCTGACGCTCCGTTGCCCGCAGACCAGAGAGAAAAAGAAAATTATCGGGAAAAGACTGAATGCGCGCTGCTTCGCGCATCGAAATGCGCCGAGGCAACGAATAGTGAAACTGGATATTGCCGTGGCATTCCGCGCGTATTGTGTACCCTGGGCGATCCGCTATAAGATGGCGGTTCCCCTGTTCACCACTGACCTTGGCCATGCTCCAGACATGTGAAAACTGTTTGTCTTGCTCGCGGCTTTCCAAGTCCTCAAGCGCCTCCTTGGCTGTAACGGGTTTATCAAAGCTCGTCGGTTCCGGTGGGCAAAAAGCTACCTGATCCTTCCGAGTACCGACGATAAAAACCCGCTGGCGCGTCTGCGGAACGCCATAATGGGACGCAGAATATAATTTGTATGTCACGTCGTAGTCTAACTCTTTGAAATCTGCCATAATTTTGTCGCGGGAAAATTGATTCTTCTTTAACAAAAGACCCCCGACGTTTTCCGCTACAAAAACCTTGGGACGCAAGCGCCGTACCGCATCAACAATTGCCACATAAAGGCTACTGCGCTTGCCTTTGATACCCAACATCTTCCCGTTGATCGATATGTCCTGACACGGAAACCCGCCGATGATCACATCAGCGTACAAGGGCATCTTGTCTGCCACATCATTGATATCCCCTTCAACAATGTGCTCACCCAAATTACAACGATATGTCGCACAGGCATCAGGATTGATCTCGTTCGCCCAAACGATTTCAAATGCATTCCGCTCGTAGTGATGTCCGAGGAAATTAAATCCGCCACGAAAACCCAGATCCATCCCCCCACAGCCAGCAAACAACGACACCACAGAGTACCGTGCGATCGGATTCGATGTCTCAGGCACAGTCCCCGATGACAGAGCGACATGGCGAAGGGCTTTTCTGATCCCTTTTTGCCTAGTCATCTTCGGCAACGCGAGCATCGTTGTGTCCATGGCCTACCCTTCCCTACCCTAGCAGTATGCCCTGTTTCAATTCTTTTGCACCGTTGGCGATGGCGGGGTCGATCTCAACCGGTATCGATTCCGGCACTGTCACGCCCGCTTCCGCGAGCCAACGCCGCCACTTCGCCTGCAACGCCACGCGGCACGTCGCCGGCGAATCCTCACCGGTCGCGTTCTTGACCGGCGAGAACTCGTCGTCCCGGTCGAATGCCAGACTGACCACCTTGCGCGCATCGGGCAGCACGTCGAAAATGAACTTCTCAAACTTGTAGCCGTTCGGCATCTTCGGCGTGACCGAACGCCCCGCATCGTTCACACAGGGGATTTTCTTGTGCGCCAGATGTAGCGGCATGTCTTTGCGCGCCATGCGTTTCAGAAAAGCCAGTGAAAAAACATGGATCGCCGGGCTGCCGTACTTGAAGCGCGCGGCCTGCTTCGGCGTCAGCTCGGAATACTCGTTCATGCCAACGCGTCCGTTGTCAAGCAGCGTGACCACGCCCATCTTTTCCGTCGGCGAACTCTTGAGGCAAAGCTTCAGCGACAGCTCGGCATTGTGCAACATGTGAAGGCCGATAAAGGCAGGATCGGCGATATCCACCAGCGGGTTGTCCACCTGAAAATAGAAGACACTGCGGATGCCCCGCGCGGTCATGTCATCCAGACAACCGTTCTTGGCGAGCGCGGTCAACGTGCCGCCATGGCCATCCGGACTGACAAATATCCGCCCCGGCCCTTCGAGTATCAAGCACCCCTCGGCGTCCAACGCGGGCCACACCCCCTGCTTGAAGAAAATCACGTCATCAGGGTTCAGCCCGAAATAGTCGTAGTCCTCGAAACAGGCGCGCGTCGCGGCATCGTTCACGTCGCTCGTCATGATGTAGAACGGCACGGGTTTGCCATACAGGCGGGTGAGCCTGACGATCTTGCGCGCATGGAAATAGAAGAGCGGCATATCCGAGACCGGGCCGATCCCATACGCGCCCTTCGGCCCGTCATATCCCAGCCGCGAGCCCTGGCCGCCCGCCACCAGCAGAACCGCCACACGCCCCCTGCGCAACTGTTCCTCTCCAGCCGCAAACGCCTCATCGTAGGTGCGGCGGGTCCATTTCGTGACCGGTGCCGGACGCGGGGTCATGGCGGCTGCGGCGCTCTTGTCAGTCAGCATACGCTGCATGCGGGCGACTTCGCGGAAATCGATCTCGTCGATCTGCGCCAGCAGCGCGCCGCGCTCTGCGGCGTTGAGCTTGCTCCAAAAGCGCAACACATGCGCCTGTCCGGCCTTCGCCAACACCTTCCTTGCCTGTTCAATCGTCATTTGTGCGCCGCCTTTCCATCAATCATGTCGTCATCAAGCCTTCATCGCGTTTTGCTTGAGGTACGCCTCGATAAAGGGCTGGATGTGCCCGTCCATCACGGCCGCCACGTTCGAGGTCTCCTCCTCCGTCCGGTGGTCTTTCACCATCGTGTACGGCTGAAACACGTACGACCGGATTTGGCTACCCCACGCGATCTCGCCCTTCTCTCCATAGAAGCGTTCCATTTCCTTGCGCTTCTTGTCTTCGTAATACTCGTACAGTTTCGCTTTCAGCATACTCATGGCCTTGGCGCGGTTTTTGTGCTGCGAACGCTCGGACTGCACCGCCACGACAAGCCCCGTTTCCAAGTGTGTCAGCCGCACCGCCGAATCGGTCTTGTTCACATGCTGGCCACCCGAACCGCCCGACCGGTAGGTGTCCACACGCAGATCCTCGTCCTTGATCTCGATCTCGATCTCTTCGTTCAGCTCAGCAATCACATCGAGCGAGCAGAACGAGGTGTGCCTCCGTTTATTCGCATCGAACGGGCTGATGCGCACAAGCCGGTGAACACCTCGCTCGGCCTTGAAATAACCGTACGCATAGGATCCCGAGACCAGAAACGTCACAGACTTCAGCCCCGCCTCTTCGCCCGGCTGCGAGTCCAGCACCTCGATCTCGAACCCGTTGTCCTCGCAGTACATGCGGTACATGCGGAACAGCATGTCGGCCCAGTCGCACGACTCCGTGCCGCCTGCGCCTGAGTGCAGTGTCAGAAAGGCGTTGCAGGCATCCAGCTTGCCGCCCAACAGCGATTGCATACGCACTTTAGAGAACAAAACATCCGCCTTGTCGAACATGAGCCCCAATTCGCCCAAGGCCTGCTGCCGCTGCGCGCCCTCTTCCTCCGCCCCTGCCAGCTCCAACATCAGCTCCCCATCATCGAGCAAACGTATCAGCTCATCGAAAGGACGCACAAACGCACGCTGCGCATTGGTCTTGGCAATGACCTCTTTCGCGGCATTCTGGTCGTTCCAGAATTCCGGCTGAGCCGCCTCAGCCTCAAGCTTCGCCAAAATCGCGCGCCGGTTCTCGATGTCGAGATACCCGTGCATCTCGTCAAGTCCCTTGCGCAGCGCGTTCAGCCGATCCCTCATCTCTTCCAATTCAATCACAGGGGCACCCATTCCATTTTGTAAAAAATTAAAGATATATTCTCCCCCACCGCTTCGCAAGCCCGCAGGGCAATCCGCGCCTGTCTTACGGTTTCTCTCCGATGCAGTAGAAATCGCCCAGCGTCCTCAGATAGATCCGGTTTTGGAGAAAGACCGGCGTCGCGAAAACCCCCGACGGCAGTTCGTTGGTCACAATCGTCCCTGCCGTCCGCCCTGTTGGAACGACATACCCCTTGCCCTTGCGGTCGAACAGATAGAGCCTGCCGCCCGCCAGCGTCGGCGAGGAATAGAACGGCGCTTTGAAATCCTGTTCCCAGAGCACGCGCCCGTCAGCCGTATCGTAACACCGCAACAGGCCTTGATCCGCGACCGCATACAGCAGCCCCTCGTACAGAACCGGTGACGGCACATATCCAACCTTCGGGTCACTGGACCAGCGGATATGGCTTTCCGTGACATCCCCTTTGCCGTCCGCGCGGACACACATCAGTTTCCGGTTCGGATGCCCGCCCGTCACGTAGATCGAGTCCCGGTCAAAAGCCGCCGTCGCCACACAGACTTTTTTCGCGGGCCCCGCGCACTCCCACAGCAGCATGCCGTTCCCGGGATCGCACCCGCGCGTGTGCGTGCCGCCCACCTGCAACAACTGGTCGCGCCCGGCCACATGCGCAACCACGGCTGGCCCATAGCCCTCATTGACCGGGCGCAGCCTCCTGCGCCACACCACCTCGCCGGTCGCCCGGTGAAACGCCGTCAGATAGGCTCCTTTCGGCCCTTCGACCGGAACGATCACCGCAGACTTGTAAATGTTCGGTGACGCCGAAAACCCTTGGATCGTATTGTACGGCGCAACCGTCTTGCGCCACAGGATCCTGCCGTCCGAACCCACCGCCGTCATGATGACTGAGGTGTTGCTCTGGCACGGCACGAAAATGCGCTCCCCGTCGCAGGCGGGCGTGGCGGAGGCCATCAAATTGTCGGAGTGCATCTTCGCGGCCGCGCCCGCGTAGATCTCGGCCTGCCACACCGTCTTGCCCGTACCCCGCTCCAGGCAGAGGAGCCATACCGTCGCCTGGCCCGACCCCTGATTCACGGACGTGAGATAAATCCTGTCACCGACAAGACTCGGCGATGAATGCCCATCACCAGGCAACCGCACCTGCCACAGGATATTCGACCCCGCCCCCCATGCCGTGGGCGGCCTCTGTCCCTTCGGCGCCACGTTGTCAAACGCCGATCCCCGCCACCACGGCCAGTCACCCTCAGCGACCCTTGCCGGGGGCAGCGTGTCCCACCCCGCCTTCGGCGCGACATCAGGGAGCCCCCCTTCCTGCGCCATCCCCGTCAGAACCGCTATCACGCCCAGCACGATACCAATGCCTTTTTTCACGCCCGCTCCCTTCCGTCTATCGACACGTATCCCGTTTGCCCCCTGAAAAAGACCGTTGAAAACTCTGTCCACAGCGTACACTGTCTTACGCCAAATCGTCCAGCGTTATTCCTGATATCCTGCTTTCAAACTTTCTCACTCGCTCTTGGTTTGGTACCATACGGGTAAAGGAAAGAGGTGGGGACAGGACGCGCCGACCTCTTCTGTATTTTCCCGTCCGCGTCTGGAAGCCCGTACCATCATGACCAAACCTTTCGTCCATCTCCACCTCCACACCAAATACAGCCTGCTCGACGGCGCCTGCCACATCAAACCCCTCGTCCTGCGTGCCAAAGAGCTGGGCATGACGGCGCTTGCCATGACCGATCACGGCGTCATGTACGGCGCGATCGATTTCTATAAGACCTGCAAAAGCGAGGGGATTAAACCTATTTTGGGTTGCGAAGTCTATATCCTGGCCAACGCGCACCGCGAAACCCGCGACCACAATGTCCCCTATTACCATTTGGTGCTGCTGGCCCGTGACATGGAAGGGTACATCAACCTCGCCAAACTTAACACCATTTCCCACCTCGAGGGCTTTTACTACAAGCCGCGCATCGACAAAGAGTCCCTCCGTGCCTATGCGGGAGGATTAATTGGCCTCGCGGCTTGCCTCAAGGGCGAAGTCAACACCCACCTGCAGGAGCGCCATCTCGACGAGGCCGAGCGCGTCACACGCGAATACATGGACATTTTCGGGCCAGACAACTTTTACCTCGAAATGCAGGATCACGGTTTGCCCGAGCAAAAAACCGTCAACGAGGGTGTGCGCGAACTGTGCAAGCGGACGGGCATAAAGGCGGTCATCACGAACGATGTCCACTACCTGCACCAGAGTCATGCCGACGCGCATGAGGTGATGCTCTGCATCCAGACTCAGACGGTCATGAGCGATCCCAAGCGCATGCGTTACGCATCCAACGAGTTCTACTTCAAATCGCGCGAGGAACTGGAGAAACGTTTCCCCAACGACGCCGAGGCGTTCGAGCTCACCCAAGAGATTGCCGGCCGCTGCAACGTCGAGCTCGCCTTCTCCACCGGCAAAGCCGACAGCCTGCACTTTCCGGCTTTCGACGTGCCGCCGGGGTTCGACGCCCGGAGTTATCTGATCCATCTGGGCAAGCAGGGGCTCAACCGCAACTACACCATGGACTTTGACGCGCCCAAAGACGACTTCCAAAAGATGCTGGTCGAACGCTTCAATTATGAAGTGGGGATCATCGAACACGCCGGGTTCCTCAATTATTTCCTTGTGGTTGCGGACTTTGTCAACTGGTCGCGGAACAACGGCGTGCCGGTAGGCCCAGGCCGCGGGTCGGGCGCCGGCTCGCTGCTCGCCTACTCGCTCGGCATCACGCAAATCGATCCGATCCGTTTCGACCTGATCTTCGAACGGTTCCTGAATCCCGAACGCATCTCGCCGCCCGATTTCGACATCGACTTCTGCCAGACCCGCCGCGAGCGCACCATCGAATACGTGAAGCGCAAATACGGCAAGGAACGCGTCGCGCAAATCGTCACCTTCGGCCAGCTCGGCGCCAAGACGGTCATCCGGGACATCGCCCGCGTGCTGGAGATCCCGCTGAACCAGTCGAACGAGTACTGCAAGATGATTCCTGAAGACCCGAAGATGACGCTGGCAAAGGCCAAGACCGAGAATCCGCGTTTCGCCGCCGCCTGTACCGCCGATCCCGACCTGCGCCGTATCATGCAGCACGCCGAAGTGCTCGAAGGCCTGTACCGCAACGCGGGCGTACACGCCGCAGGCGTGGTGATCGGCGACAAGCCGCTCATCGATCTCGTGCCGCTGGCGCGCGACAAAGACGGGGCGCCGGTCACACAGTACGCCAAAGAGCCGATCGAAGAGTGCGGCCTGCTTAAAATGGACTTTCTCGGCCTCAAGACCCTGACCGTGCTGCAAGAGGCGGTTGAACTGGTCCGGCTCACCCGGGGCGTGACCGTGGAACTCGAAAAGCTGCCGCTGGACGATCCCGTGACGTTTGACCTGTTTCAGCGGGCTGACACGGTCGGCGTGTTCCAGCTTGAGTCCGGCGGCATGCGCCGTATCCTTTCCGACATCGTGCCGACCTGTATCGAAGAGATCATCGCCATCGTGGCGCTCTATCGCCCTGGCCCCATGAACATGATCCCCTCATTTGTGAAGCGCAAGAAGGGACAGGAGAAAATCGTCTACGACCACCCCCTGCTCGAACCGATCCTCAAGGAGACCTACGGGATCATGGTCTATCAGGAACAGGTGCAGCGGGCGGCACAGGCGCTGGCAGGCTACTCGCTCGGCAAGGCCGACATGCTGCGCCGCGCCATGGGCAAGAAAAAGCGGGAGGTCATGGTCAAAGAACGCGCGGGGTTCATCGAGGGGTGCAGAAAAACCACTAACATCCCGGCGGACCAAGCGGGGCAGATCTTCGACAACATCGAGAAGTTCGCCGGTTACGGGTTCAATAAAGCTCACGCCGCCGCCTACGGGGTGGTCACCTATCAGACCGCCTACATGAAGGCGCATTACCCCGCCGAGTTTATGTGCGCCCAAATCTCCTCCGAAATCGGCAACTTTGACAAGCTTCCCGGCTTTGTGGCGGAAGCTGAAGAGATGGGCCTTAAAATCCTTCCGCCCGACGTGAACAAGAGCCTGAACCGTTTTGTGCCTGAAGAAAACAACATCCGCTATGGTTTGGCCGGCATCAAAAACGTGGGCGAAGGCGCCGCCGAGGCGATCGTGAAAGAGCGCGAGGCCCATGGCCCCTTTACCGGTTTCATCAACTTCTGCGAACGCGTCGACCCCGCTTCCGTCAACAAGCGTGTTCTGGAAGCGCTCATCAAGTGCGGCGCCATGGACACCTTCGGCATGCACCGGGCCAGGCTGTTCCATACCATCGACTTCGCGCTCGCCCGCGCCGCAGAAAAACTGCGCGAGAAGGAAAGCGGCCAGAGCAGCCTCTTCGACATGCTCGGCGCGGCGGATGCGGGTTCGGCGAATCCTGACCACCTGCCCGACTGCCCGGCATGGAAAGAGAAGGAGAACCTCACCGCCGAGCGCGAGTTACTCGGCATCTACACAACAGGCCATCCCCTCAACCGTTACCACCGCATCATCAAAGACATCCAAACCATTTCCCTCGCGAACCTCGCAGAGGCCTCGGACAACCTGGATGTCCGCGTCGCGGGCATGGCCGCGTCAGTCACCCGCCGCATCAGCAAGCAGAGCAAAGAGCCGTGGGCTGTCCTGATGCTCGACGACGGGGAGGCCAGCATCGAAACGCTGGTTTTCCCAAAAGCCTTCAAACAGTTTGAAGGCACCTGCATCCCCGACCAGCCCGTGCTCGTCTGCGGCACCCTCTCCAAACGCGACGAACCGCTTAAGATCATCGCGAACGAGGTCTACCCGCTCATGGACGCGCCGCGCCATTTCGGCGAGAAGGTTATCGTCGGCATCAAGACCGACGACGGCCAGTCGCTCACACGTATCGACGCGTTACGGCGCCTGGTGGATCGGCACCCAGGCACCGTTCCCTTGCTCATCTGCCTGATCTACCCCG
>JALHET010000130.1 GCA_022839525.1 Lentisphaerota bacterium | reverse complement strand
GGGTACCGCGCTCGACACCGAGCCGTTCATCCGCGGCAATCCGCTGAACGTCCGTTTCGACTGCACCGCCGAGCGGCTGGTCAACACGATCATGACCGAAGGCTTCAAGCACCACTACTCGATCATCCACGCCGACATCGAGAACGACCTGCTCGAACTCTGTCGCTGGCTGGACATCAAGCCCGTGGTTGTGAAGTGAGACTGTGAGGTACAAAGGGACAGGTATTTAGATGTCAAAAGAAATCAATGCGCCGCACACTTGACTAAATACACCTCATCGGGTACATTTCGGTCGTCTTCCCAGATATTATACCCTATCGGGGATTAAATCTGGGGAGCACGGCACTTTCGTACCCGATGAGGATACATAAATGACGCTTCAATCGTTTGTCCGCAACAAGCGGAAACAGTATGGACTGACCCAGATGCAACTGGCCGACCGCGCCGGCGTCGGACTTCGGTTCCTCCGTGAACTGGAGAGCGGCAAGCCGACCCTGCGCATGGACAGGGTCAACATCGTGCTGAACCTGTTCGGAGCCGAACTCGGCCCTGTCCCGCAACAACGGGAGGTGCCCGATGCGCAGGGCTGATGTCTTCCTGTTCGGGACGCTAGCCGGCCGCCTCGCCGAGGAAGCCGAAGGCGGCTTTACGTTCCAGTATGACCACGACTACATCGCCCGCCCGGATGCTATTCCCGTTAGCGTGCGTCTGCCTCTGCGGGCCGAACCCTATCGAAGCCGTTTTCTGTTCCCGTTTTTCGACGGACTGATTCCAGAAGGCTGGCTCCTGAATGTGGCCACGCAATCCTGGAAACTTGATCCGAATGACCGCATGGGGCTGTTGCTGGCCTGCTGCAAGGACTGCATCGGCGCCGCAAGCATCCGGGAGGTCGCACCATGACAACCCGCTGCCTGATCTGCGGAGCGGAAGCCTCCGAAGTTGACTGCGGATACCATCCGGCCTGCGCAAGAAAGCTCTTTGGCCGTCCGGAAGCGCCGCGTTTCGACTATACCACGGAAGAACTCAACGTCATGGCCGAACGCATCATCCGCAACCGCATGTCGGTTCCCGGCGTTCAGGCCAAGCTTTCCGTTCATCTTGAACGAAAGGGGACGGACGCGCCCGACCAGCTGACGCTTGTCGGGCTGGAAGGCAACTACATCCTCAAGCTCCCCTCGGAACGTTTTCCCGAGCTACCCGAGTCCGAGCACGCCTGCATGTCGCTTGCGCAGGTCGTCGGGATTGCGACCGCTGATTTCGGACTCGTCCGTCTGCAGTCCGGCGCGTTGGCCTATCTGTCGCGGCGCATGGATCGCCCAGACGGCGGCGTGCTCCACATGGAGGACTTCTGCCAACTCACCGACCGGATCACGACAGAAAAATACCGCGCCTCGATGGAGTCCGTCGGCAAAGCCCTCCGCGCATACTCCTCCGCTCCGGGTCTGGACGCTATCCGGCTTTACGAGCTGATCCTCTTTTGCTTCCTCACGGGCAACTCCGACATGCACCTCAAGAACTTTTCTCTTCTGCGGCATCCCGATGGGGCATGGAATCTGTCACCCGCCTACGATCTCGTTCCGGCCAGCCTCCACATGCCTGATGACAAGGAGGAGCTCGCGCTCACTCTCGACGGCAAGAAGAGCAACTTCTCCCATCGAAATTTCAAACGTTTCGCCGCCAATCTCGGGCTGACTCCGCAGCAAAGAGAACGCACCGAACGACGCATATTGAGCGCAATGCGCGCGAATCTGGACGCCGTGCTGGCGCGATCCTTCCTGTCCGCCGGTTTTCAAGGCCGGCTTCGCGCACTCGTCACGCAACGGGAGCTTTGCTTCCAGCGTTGACAACACGCCCCTTCAGGGTGCGCATGGGGTATGCAATGAGGGCTCGCGCTGGGGACAGCCCAGAAAAGAGCTAACTCCTTGCCTATAACTTGAGCGTTAAAAGTTGAACGTTGAGCGTTAAACGTTTTTTAATTCAGAACGCTGAACGTCGAACATCGAACTCTGAACTCGGGTACAAAGGGACAGGTGTTTTGAGGTACTTTGTTGAAAAGGAGGATACGGTTTTTACTCCTCTTCTTCGTAATAGTAGGAGTAATCAATACCCTTCATGAAAATCGCACGGTCGGCGATTTTGCGGTCAGCTTCAACTGGTTAGCGGCGCTAACCAGTTCGTTTCCCTCCCGTTTCAACTTGGTTTTGAGGTACTTCCAGTAATTGCGCGTCTTGGAATAGTCGTCCTCACCATTGATCGCCCCGACTACGTCCAGCACAGAGAACCACCATTTCGCTCCGGCATCATCCCACACCGCGCGAATTTTCCGTTCGTTGAAAAACCTTATCGAGATTCTTTTCATTTGCGTCCCGTTCCGCCCCACACTATATCAAATTCCGGTGCGGTGACAAGAACCGCGCTGTGCGCGGGTCGCGGCACCGCTTTCCCTCCGCGCCGTGCGCGGAGACACACTTAGTCCCCACACTTAATCGCTTACACTTAGTCGCTTACGCTTAGTCGGTTACGCTTAGTCGCTTACACTTAGTCTCCAAAACTTAGTCGACTGCGCTAGCGCCCAGTAAAAGCCCTGCTCTGCTTTTCGCCGAACGGTTCCGATTTCGATAGCGATCCCGATCCCGATTTGGCGGGCGCTCCTCACCGTGGCAACAAAGAATCCGCAAGCCGTGCTTTCGGCCCTTCACGAATAAGCGCATGACCGTATTGCTGAACAATATTGACAACTTGGAACCAAAACCACTATCATTATCCGCAGATGCTTGGTTTTTCTGTGTTCGTCTTATGTTTTTGTATGACATCAAAAAAGAGGGGTACACATGAATGGAAAGCCGGTTACACTGTTTGCTGTGCTGTTCGCTTGCGGCGGGTTGGCTCAAGCTCAAAACGCGTACATTGAATTCTCGGGTGTGATACGCGGCAATTGCGACGTCGCATCCGAGGCGTGGCGCTGGATGGTTGATAACAACTACGCATGGAAGTGGTTCGAGAACTGCAGCTTCACGGCCACGGTCAGCAACGTGGACTTCATGCAGGGCAAAGACCATTCGAAACTGGTGTAAAGTCCGGCATGGACGGTCTGGAGACGCCTTATCTGAAATGGTTCCGCAAGAAAATCGATGGGAACAGTGACCACCGTCTGTACTGCGATGGCGCGTTCACAATCGCCTATGACGGAGTGAATATCGTTGAGGGCGCCTGCGACATCGAGGTGGATGTGACGTATGCTCCAAGCGCCACGGTCGGCCACATCAACGGCCAGATCTCCGCGCTGCACGACGGGCCGGAACTCTCCGGCGGCGATTTCGCGGCGGTCTTCAACAACGAGCACGACAACAACCAGTGGCGCGCGACGATCACTTCGTTCAGCCCGACTCTGGAAAACGACCTTTTCGCGGTCACGATCCGCCTCGAGGCGCAGCCGGTCGCGCGGCACGTGGCGTCGGCCGCGCCGCAGGCGCTGACGACGGTGCCGCTGGAGGCGGCGTCCGCAGGGCTCTATTTCGACGAGATCCCCGACGCAGGCGGCGGACACGTCTGCGCCGTCCGCAAGGAAGGTGCGCCGCTAGGCGCCTTGCCGACCGGTGTGGCGGCGGCTTCGGTGACCGAATACTGGACGCTGGGCGCGACGCTGGTCGAGTTCGCGGCGCAGCTCTCGCTGGCGTACGACACCAACGCGGTTCCGAGTCCGGCGCGTCTGCGTGTTTTCCGCCGCGCCGATGCCTCCTCTCCCTGGGAAGCGGCCAACGTTGCCGCCGTGGCCGGGGGTGTCGCGACCGTGACGAACGTGACGCACTTCTCGGACTGGATCGTGGCGCTCGGCGACGAGATCGCCACGCTACCGGCCGATCTGCCGGGCAACGTGACGCAGGCCGACCGCAACATGTACCTGGCCTGGATCGAGGCCAACAAGACCGCATGGGGGCAGGCCGATTTCTCCGCGATGCCGGCCATGGATTTCATGACCGCCTGGCTGGTTGGGATGCAGCCGGCGACAGGATTCGCCGCCGGTCTGGGGTTGACGATCACCGCGTTCGAACCGGTCGCAGCCCAGCCGGCCGCGTCCAACGGCATGCCGCTCGCCTGGAACGTCAATCCGGCGTCCAAACCCGCCGTGGCCCGCGTCGCCGCCGAACTCCGCTCCGGCGCGTCGCCGGTCAGCGGCACGGTCAACGGCAACCTGGCCATCGTCAGCGCGGAGGATCTGGACGGGACCTGGACAACGGACGTGGGACAGGTCGACGGCAATCCGCGCTTCACGTTCGACGCAAACGGCAGGGCGGAAATGTTTTTCTCCCCGCCCGCGAACAGGCGTTTCTTCCGCGCCGTGCTCTCGCGCGAAGGCCGCGGGAGCGGCACGGTGCCGCTGCGCGACTGGAACGCGTCGGCAACCAGCCTGTGGGTCACCTGCACAGTTGACACGGTCCCAACCAACGGGCTCCATAGCTCGCTGGCCTTCAACACGGCGGGCGTGCTGGGCATCGCCTACTACGATTCCCTCGCCAAAGATCTGAAATACGCCTCGTACGACGGCACGACGCTGAGCGTGGAACGGGTGGACACCGCGGGCGATGTCGGGCAGGACTGCTCGCTGGCCTTCGGTACGGACGGGCATCCCGCCATCAGCTACTACGATGCCACCAGCCGTGCGCTCAAGTACGCCGCATTCGACGGCAGCCAATGGGTCATCGAGACCGTTGATTCCAGCGGGCCTGATGCAGGGAATTACACCTCCCTGAAGTTCTCGCCGGGCGGATATCCCGCCGTCAGCTATCAGCGATATGACGCAGCGTCCAAAGTGGAACTCTGCTATGCGTCGAAAGACACCGCAGGCTGGACGTTGACAACGGTAGCTGATCAGCTCAATTCCAGCATCATTGACACTTCGCTGGCCTTCGGCACGAACGGGTATCCCTCCATCGCTTACTATGTCAAACCCACCTATGGCTCCTATGATATCCGCTACGCGCGCTGGGACGGTTCGGCGTGGCTCAAGAAAGGGATAGATTATGGCTGTGGGTTCAGCCTTTCGCTGGCTTTCCAGCCAAACGGGAAAGCCGCGGTCGCCTATTTTGACTGGTATCATTCCCCCAGCGAGCTGGTCTACGTGACCGAGGGGACGTACTCTTGGAGCTATTGGGACTCGCAGACCGTCGCGGTGCAGGCATACGGCACCAGCGCTTATCCCAGTCTGGCCTTCGCGCCGGACGGCCATCCGGCGATCAGCTACCATGATGATCAGCTCGGCTATCTGAAATACGCCAAATACGACGGCACGAAGTGGTCGATCGTCATAGTTGACTTCGACGGGTTCGTTGGCGCCTACTCCTCGCTCGCCTTCTCGCCGGACGGGTGTCCCGTGATCAGCTACTACGACGCCACCCGCGGCGTGTTGAAACTGGCCGAGTGGGTCGAAGGCATCCGGCGTCCGTGATTCTGCTCGGAATACCGCTTGCCGCACGCACTCCAAAATCCGTTCGCCAGACTTGCAGAGCATCGGGATCGCTATCGCTATCGGGATCGATATCGCCGCATGTCGCAGGTCGCGAGTCAACCTTCCTTGTTGCGGCCACGCAGTGGCTCGCAACGCGAGTGTAAAAGCCCTGCCCTGCTTTTTTCAGAAAAGACAACGACACGACTTGCCCCATGTGTCGCGCTTGTGTCACAATGACCGCGTCAAACTAAGGAGCCTGTCGTGCAGAAAACAACTACCCCCATCCGTGTCACAATCTGGAACGAGAATGTTCACGAACAGCAGGAGCCGTCGGTCGCTGAGCTTTATCCCGGCGGTATCCACGGTAGCCTTGCCAAGAGCTTGGCCGCGCCGGATCTCGTGATCCGTACCGCCACGCTGCAGGAGCCGGAACACGGCCTCACACAGGATGTGCTGGATGCCACGGACGTGCTGCTCTGGTGGGGGCACGCGGCGCATGATAAGGTGGAGGACGCCATTGTGGCGCGGGTGCGCCAGCGCGTGTGGGACGGCATGGGGCTGCTGGTGATGCACTCCGGACACATGTCAAAAATCTTCCGCGAGCTGAACGGCACCAGCGGCAAACTGCACTGGCGTGAGGTCGGGGAACTGGAGCGCGTCTGGTGCGTCGATCCCGCGCACCCGATCGC
>JALHET010000612.1 GCA_022839525.1 Lentisphaerota bacterium | reverse complement strand
CGCAGTTTTCGCAACAGGGAAATATAATCCTGATGGTCTGCTTTCAGTGCGGGGCAGGGTGCGTCTCCCAGGCACTGGCGGTCCTTGCATGAGCCTTTTTCGGCCTGTTTTGCGCAAGAGGGTATACGGAAGTTCGCGCTGGGGCCGCCGACGTCGTGGATGTATCCCTTGAAACCAGCCATCTTGACCAGCGCCTGCGCTTCGCGTTCCAGAGATTCCTGGCTTCTGACGGCAATCTGCCGGCCTTGATGAAAGGTGATTGCGCAAAACGCGCATGCGCCAAAGCAGCCGCGGCAGCTGACAAGCGAAAACTGCACTTCTTGCAGCCCGGGAATGCCGCCCGCTTTGTCGTAGTCGGGATGCCAGGCCCGCGTGTAGGGCAGCTCCATGACGCGGTCGAACTGGTCCGGCGAAAGCGGGTGCGCCGGCTTTTCCTGCACGACAAAGCGCGCTTCGCTTTGTTCTGCCAGCAGGTCGGCATTGACAGGATCGGTGTTGGTTTCCTGAAGAACAAAGTGCCGGTCGTAGGAACGGGTGTCGCGGCGAAGGGATTCGAAAGACGGGAGCCGCACGGCTTGTTCGGGAACTGCAGTTTCCTTGCCGGTCCGCCAGCAGGTTCCCCTGATGCCCCGAAGCAAAGCGGGATCGAGAACCGGATCTGTTGGTTCGTCCGCTTGGCGACCGTCGCGTTGAAGCGGCAGGGCGGCGGCGAGCCGGCCGGCCGCTTCCAGAATGGCTCGCTCCCCCATCCCGTAGATTAGAAGATCCGCTTTAGTGTCCAACAGGATTGAATGGCGGAGCGTGTTCGACCAGTAGTCGTAGTGCGCAAAACGTCTGAGAGAGGCTTCGATTCCGCCGATGATGAGCGGCTTGTTTTTGGAAAGTTCGCGGATTTTTGCGGAGTAGGCGATCAGGGCACGGTCGGGTCTGAAGCCGGGTGCGCCGCCGGGCGAGTAGGCGTCTTCGGAACGGGGCTTGTTGTTTGCGGTGTAGCGGGCAACCATGGAATCCAGGGCGCCTGCAGAGACGAGCCAGGCAAGACGGGGTTGGCCGAGCGC
>JALHET010000611.1 GCA_022839525.1 Lentisphaerota bacterium | reverse complement strand
TGCCGATTCTACCCAGGGCTATTTACCGCGAAAACTTGATGTGCTCGATTCGAGTTACGGCACGCAAGCCGAACTCGTCAATGCGATAACGGCAATCAGTCCCGCAAAGGCTATAGCCGATGTGGTCATCAACCACCGTGTCGGTACGTCCACCTGGGGCTCCTTTACCGAACCTGCCTGGGCTGCCGATTACTACTCGATTGCATCCGACGACGAAGGCTTCACTCATCCGCTAAGCGATATGAAGGGTTCTTCGGCGACGGGCGCCGCCGATACCGGCGAGGGTTACTCGGCCGGCCGTGACCTGGACCATACAAACGCGACGGTACGGTCCGGAATTGTTTCCTGGATGAATACCGTTCTGAAAGGAGCCGGCTTCGTCGGCTGGCGCTACGACTACGTCAAGGGCTACGGCGGTGAGTACGTCGGCTATTACAATGAAATGACCGACTCCGCCTTTTCCGTCGGCGAATACTGGCCGACGGCGGGCTTCTCGACTGCAAATTCGGCAGCCTGGAAAATCCCGATGCTCGACTGGACGAACAAGACCGACGATACACTCGACGGTGTCCCGGGCCGAAAGTCTCGCGTCTTCGACTTTGTCCTCAAGGGCAATCTCAATAACGCGTTTGGTTGGAAGACCTCGACCGACAGCTCCCGGACCGGTTTGCGAAACCTCGCCCTGCTCGCGGATGCGAATAATATTTTCCGCGCCGCACCGCAGTCGGCGGTTACCTTTGTCGACAACCACGACACGGGAAGCACCCAGCAGCACTGGGAGCTTGATCCCGCCGACCTTGCGCCTGCATACGCCTTTATCCTGACGCATCCCGGCTATCCGTGCGTCGCCTGGCAGCACTATTTTACCGGCACCGACACACAGTATCAGGCTGACACCGCTTCCACCGTTACCGACATGGGCTCTTCTTCCTCCTATACCCTGCGTCAGCATATCGACCGGCTCATAGGCATCCGCGAAACCGTGAAAATCCGCTACGACAGCCCTGTGTCCGTGCTCGCTTCCGGGGCAGGCTATTATGCCGCCCGCATTTCCGGAGACGCC
>JALHET010000129.1 GCA_022839525.1 Lentisphaerota bacterium | reverse complement strand
CCCCGTCAAACGTGACCGTGCCGGACCAGCACTTGGTCTCAATCACGAAGAGCCCCGTCGGCCCGGCCACCACATGGTCAATGCCCCCCGCCCCTCCGCAACAGGCCACATCGTGAAAAACATGATAGCCGGACGGCAAAACGGCCAACAGGGCCGCCACGCGCTCTTCGCCCCGCGCGCCTTTGAAAAACGCGTCGATCCCCCTAAGCCCGTCGCGCACCGCCCACGCGAGCACCCCGGCGGCAACCAGAAAACCGGCTCCTGCGGCTCCGAGCCCGACACGCGGCAGCGCCGCACCGGTAAAAAGCCCGCACACGAAAAGCGCGGCGAGTAGCGGCCCGACCGCCCGCATGACACCCGCGGCCCGGGCGCGTTCCCCCGGCACACCGTAAACCCGTGCTCTATTCGCCTCATCCATAACCATTAAACTCATTTTGACCGATTCCGCCACCTGATGCAATCACGATGTTTGAACCGCCTGCCCGATCTCCCCGGCCATCCGGTCCGGGGTCAGCCCGAAGTCTTCCAGCAACTGGCTCAAGGTTCCCTGCCCCACGAATGCGTCCGGCCAGCCGTAGGCCCGCACCATCTGCCCGTGGCCTCCCGCCGCCAACGCCTCGCGGACAGCAGCCCCGAACCCGCCCGCCACCGCACCGTTCTCCAGCGTGACGAACAACGCCGCCTCCCGCGCCTGCCCGCCCAACAGCGCCGCATCGAGCGGTTTGATGAACCGCGCATTCACCACGCCGGCACGCACACCGGCCGACCTCAACCGCGCCGCCGTCGCGGCCGCCAGTGGAACCATGTCGCCCAATGCCCAGAGCCACACGGCCGGCCCCGGCGCCGGGCCGGACAGCGGTTCAAGCACCTCCGCCTTGCCGACCGGCAACGCTTCGGCCGCCCCGGACAGGCCTGCCGCCGGTCCCGGCTCGCGCGGATACCGGATCACGGACGGCCCCGCATGCAACAGCGCCGTCTTCAGCATAGCTGCCAGCTCCACCGTGTCCCGTGGCTGCATGATGACCAGATTCGGCAGGCACCGCAACATCGGGATGTCGTAAATGCCGTGATGCGTGGGGCCGTCGCTACCGACAACCCCCGCCCGGTCGACACAAAAAACCACCGGCAGGTTCTGGATGCACACATCGTGCATCACACAGTCCACCGCACGCTGCAGGAACGTCGAGTACACCGCGAAAAAGGGACGAGCCCCCGAGACGGCCAACCCTGCCGCAAAAACCACCGCGTGCGCCTCGCAGATGCCGACATCGAAAAACCGGTACGGGTAACGTTCGGCAAATGGCTCCAGCCCGGTCCCGCTGCGCATCGCCGCCGTGATCGCCGTGATCGCCGGGTTCCCCTCCGCCAGCGCAGTCAGCGCCTCGCCGAACGCCTGCGAATAGCCGCCGGGCTTGCTTTCGGGAGGATGCCGGGCATCCAGTTCAAACGCGCCCACACCGTGCCAGTCCGACGGGCTACGCTCCGCCGGACGGAACCCCCGCCCCTTCTGCGTGGCGACGTGGATCAAGACCGAATGCTTGTAGTCGCGTGCCGAACACAAGGCGTTCTCCAACGCATTGAAATCGTGGCCGTCGATCGGCCCCATGTACCGCAAGCCGAACGCCTCGAAAAACGAATTCTGCAGCCACAGGCTCTTGACGGCCTGTTCGATGCGGTGATACATCCGCCGCAGCGGCGTCATGCGCAGCCGGTGCCCCGCCGCCTCTGCCGCAGCCTTGATCCGGTTATAACGCACGTCCGCCAACATGCGCCCGAGCCGCCTCGAAAGCGCACCCACATTTTCCGAGATCGACATTTCGTTGTCGTTCAGGATGACAATCACCTTGCTGTGGACTTCATCGAGACTGTTCAGCGCCTCCAACGAAATGCCGTTGGACATCGAACCGTCGCCGACCACAGCGACCACATGGCCGGAGCCACCGTAGCGATCCCGACCGACAGCCATTCCCAGCGCGGCGGAGAGCGCCGTGCCCGCATGGCCGGCCCCGAAAACGTCATACGCGCTCTCGCCGGGCTTCGGAAAACCGGAAAGCCCGCCGCGCTGCCGCAGCGTGTGGAAACGACCCTGCCGCCCCGTCAGCAGTTTCCATGCGTACGTCTGGTGACCCACATCCCAAATCACCTTGTCCGACGGCGGAGAGAAGACGCGCAGCAGCGCGATCGTGAGTTCGACCGCGCCAAGGTTGGAGGCCAGATGCCCGCCCGTCCGGCTCACCGTTTCCAGAATCACGCCGCGGATGTCCTCGGCCAACACGGGCAACTGCGCAGGGGCAAGCCCCTGAATATCGCCCGGCGCCTGGATCGTCTTTAACACATCAGCCATATCTTCCACTCATCGGGTTTTCTCCACGACCGGAGTCCGCCGCTTCAGGATCTGGAGCGTTGTGCTGTTCTGCCCGAAACCGGGCAGCTCCTGCACACGGTCGTAGTTCTTCCCCAACACGCTCAAAAACAACTGCCGGTCCTCTTGGGGCACCTCGTCCATCACCGGCGCTCGGATGGCAAGCCCATATCCGCTGAAAGCCGCCACACGGCACGGTGCCGCCTCCAGCAAAGCCGTCAGCCGGTTCTTGTTCATCACATGGTACCGTGCGGCCGCCTCGTCGCTGAGCGACGGAAAATAGGTGAACGGCCCCATCTCGAGCCCCGCCGGGACGCGCATCCCCGCCTCGACGGCCAGATACGTGTCTTGGGTCAGAAGTTCGCGGTCCGTTTCCGCCAACGCCTTGACGTCGCGCGCCGTCATCCGCAGCAGCGCCAGATCCGGCATCTCTTTGCGCACCACCCAGAAGCGATCCTGCCGGTGGACGAACCACTCTTGCGCGAGCGGCGAGGAGAACGATGCCAACAGCGAGGACAGCACCCATAAAAGGCAGACACACCCGCGCAAAACCCCGGACGAGATGCTGTTTGCCGCCCAGCCCGCCACCGCCGCAATAAACAGCCCCATCACCGGCACCTGATAATCGTCGTACGGGAACGGGCTGACCCACTGGATCAGAAACACCGCCAGAAACGCCGCCAGCCAGAGCAACGGCCAAAGCCGTCCATGATACACCTCACACTCCGGTTCCCCTTGCGGCGCCTCCCCCGGCACGCCGGCACCGCAGAACAGCCGGAAGACCAACAGCGCAACACCCAACAGGCACGCGGGCAAATACGCCCGCACCGTCCGCGACAGCGAGCCCACCATATAGAGCAGGTCGCGCCCCCCGCGCTCCACATGGTAAGTCTGGGCGAACACGAACGGTTCGCGCGCCTCCAGCAGTGCCGGCCCATACACCAGCGCCAGCCCCAACCCGCCGCCCAACGCGAACCAGAAAAACGCCGCGCCGGTCTTGCGGCACATGCACAACAGCCCGATCACCGTCACCGGCAGCAACATGCCCAGCGACAGCCTCGTGCCTGCCGCGAACGCCACCAGCAATCCCGCAGGCAACGCCCACATGCACGACAGGTGCGACCGCATCCTCTGGCGGCGCGACAGGCAGAGCGAAAGCGTCAGATACCCGCCCAGCAACAGGCACGACGCCAGCGCATACGTTTTCGGGATCGTCGTGAAATATACGTGGTAGAGATTGCAGCCCGTCAGCGCGAACGCCAGAATCCCCGCCTCAGCCGCCCGCCGAGCCGGCGCCGCCCGCCGCGCCAGGGCCGCAGCCAACACGCACCCCAACAGACCGAAGAACACCGTGGCCAACCGTCCGCCAAGCACCCCGAACGGCATCCAAAGACCGGAGAGCATGCCGTACACGTAAGGCATAACCGGCCCTTGCGTGAAGAAGAAATCGCGGTAGGGCATCGCACCCTCCGACACCCGGCGCGCCGCATAGAGATACCACCCCTCGTCCTGATTCAGGTTCCCGAACCAGACCGCGAACGAATACAAGACCAACGCCGCGCCGACCACGATCGCCGCAGAACTCCAAAGGCACACGCGATGACCCCACTTACGGAGCATGAATCTTTCCCCTAACCCTCATTCCGGTCCCTCGCCCCATACTTTGAGCGTTGAGCGTTCCCGTTACTCCCCCGTTGCTTCCCGCTCTGCGGGCGGCGAGCTTACGTCCTGGCGTCTAAAATCGCTTTCAGCCGCTCGACCCCCACCTCATACCCTTTGCCGCACATGTGGCAAAAGATCTGGGCGGGGCGGCCTTCGCGGATCATCGCCTCCAGATCACCGGAAGGCATCCCCTCCAGCATGCCCTCCACCCGTCCGGGCGAACACGGGCAGGCGAACCTGAGCGGCCGCGGCTCTTGAAACACGCAGTCCTCCAACCCCAGTGTCGCGCACATCGTCTGCACCGACGAGGAGGCTTCAAGGCATTCCAGCACCGTGCCGTCATCGGCCAACCCCGCCAGCCTCCGGAACACCTCCCGGTCGCAGTCGGGTAGGCATTCGAGCAGCAAACCGCGCGCGCCGTCAATGAATCCGCCGTAGGCCAGCGCCGAAAGCTGTACCAGCACATGCCGCTGCTGCGACTGGCGATAGTACTCTTCCAGTCCCTTGGTCACCGAAGCAGGGCTCACATTCACCATGGCGCTCGCCAGAATCTTCCCGGGAACAGACCGGACGACTTGCACCTCGGCCCACTCGCCCAACGCGGACGAGGCCTCCAGTTCCTCGCAGTCGTCCAACTCGTCCAGCACCTTCACCTGCGTGTAACCGCGCAACCCGCCGTCAGCCCTCGCCTCAACCAGCACGCCCCCGATCGGGCCGGGCACCTGCACCCGCAGGGTGACGGCCTCTTCCGGCTGCGAGAGTTCCGCGCCAAGCAAGGCGACACCCGCCAACGCCTCCGCCTGAATGAGACCGGCGGTCGGCCCGCACAGATGGCTGCGCTCCAGCTCGCGCGCAGAGTCCGTCACCTCAACATAAACAACGTTGATTTTTGCGGCAGGGGAAAACGCCGCGATCAGGCTATCGGCGTTTCTTGACATGATCATAGCGCACCCGGCTTCCTATTCTGCGACACACGCCTGCACCTTTTCCTTGAACAATTTCCGCAACGGCTCCAGCCGCCGCACCTGACGGTCGAGCGACCACAAGGCGAAATGCCACTTCTTTGTGAAGGCGTAACTGCGGCGCAAACGCGGGTCAAAATCATCGAACTGCTCACGGCGCACCGAGTAATTCCAGTGCATCTCGCGCGTCTTGAACTCAAAACCGTCGAAAAAACGGTCCGCCAGAACGTCCAACGCGACCGCCTCGCGGTGCTTCGTCCAATACCGGTAGAGCTCCTTCGCGTACGCGTCAAAATAAAAATCGAACAGCGTTTTGAGGTTCTCTTCGGTATAGGAGGTGTCGGGCCAACCCAAGGAACCCCGGATCGAACACACCATCACACGCATCGGCATCTCGCGTTTGCTGCCGATGTCATACCCGAACTCGAAAACCTCTTTGCCCACACCGTACCGGCAATGCCGCGTCTCAGGCAAAAACTTCTTCAGCACCAGGTTCTGCGCTGCGGCGTTGCCCAACAGCGCGCCCAACGCCAACACCACCTCCGGATCCTCGCCCGCCTCGCTGCCGCCAAACTCGCCTGTCCGCTGAAACATCCGGGGGGGGATATCGTCCAGCGGTTCACCCGGACACCGGTTGCGGATGAAATAGTTCATCTCGCGTCCGGCCTTGCTGTCCAGCCGCATCAGCAACCGGTACTCGCCGAACCCCACGCCCAGCGCCTTGAACGCGTGTACCCGCGCAAGCATGTAGCTCCCGTACCCCGGCGTCTTTAGCGCCAGCCGCTTCTCAATCAGGCTCGTGCACAACGGACGCCGGTTGGTCTTGAAAACAATCTCGCGCGTCACGCCCGCGCCGACGGGAAGCTTGCTGGTGGCATCGTTGTCCGAACGCAGCTCATAAAGATTGGCATACTCCACCCGCTCGTCCTGGCTCATCATCTGCTCGACATTCGCCAAAAGCACCCGCGTCCGGTCGTCCGCGCCCGGATGGAAGTCGGGGAGCCCGCCGCGGAACGTCGCGCCCGGAAGTGCCGTCCGCCGGTCGTCGAAGGCCAGCGACACCGAACCGCCGTGCCCGTAATACACCTCCCCCGAGAGGTGCATGTAGAGATGGTCAAGACGCTTGAGCGTAATCCCCTCCATCAGCTTTTCCAATTCCGGCACCAGTTGTTCGAGCGCCTCGCCGCGCCGGAGGCCGAACAGCTCAATCTCGTGGTGGCCGTGAAACTTCGGGGTGCGCATGCAGGAGCGCACGTCCCCCTCGAAAATCGACACCAACTCGCGCAAACACTCGACGAACTGAGCATAGTCGTTGACCCGCACCGCATCCAAAGCGTGAAAATCGGTATAGGAAAGGAAGTGCACGCCTTTGGCGCTGTGGTAATACCTCAGGCAGGTGTTGATATGCGTCCGGCTCATATGCAAGGCCGCATCCATCTCGCGCCGCGTCCAGGCAACTCGGTGCGATCACGGCACTCTCGAGCCTGACGGCGATAGGCGCGCTGGTGAT
>JALHET010000128.1:6213-11690 GCA_022839525.1 Lentisphaerota bacterium | reverse complement strand
GCCGCCGACCCGCGCAACATCGCCAACGGCCTCCGCATCCCCTGCGAAGGGTACGTCGATCAACCGTACGTGGTGGTCACATCCAACGGCCTCTGGGTGTGTACGCTCACAACCGGCAAGGGGCTGGAAGGGCAGCCGGGACAGCATGTGATGTCGACCGCAAGTAAAGACCAGGGCAAGACCTGGTCGGCGCTCGTCGACATCGAACCCGAATCCGGGCCTGAAGCCTCATGGGTAACCCCCCTCCTCACACCCTATGGCCGTATCTACGCCTTTTACACCTACAACGGCGACAACATCGTGACCCTGCCCAACTCTGACAAACGCGTGCGGTCTGACACTCACGGCTGGTACGTCTTCCGCTATTCGGATGATGCCGGCGCCACCTGGTCTGCCCAACGCTACCGCATCCCCATCCGGGTGACGGATGTTGACCGCGGCAACCCGTGGCGTGGCGAGGTTTGCCACTTCTGGGGAATCGACAAACCCAAAATCAAAGACGGCAAAGTCTATTTCGCCTTCACCAAACTCGGCAAGTATTTCATGCTCGACGGCGAAGGCTGGCTCATAGAGTCCGACAACCTGCTGACGGAGCGGGATCCCGACAAACTCGCATTCAAGCTGCTCCCCGACGGCGAGAAAGGCATCCGCAATCCCGCGCTCGGCAGCGTGCAAGAGGAACACAACCTCGTGCCCCTCACGAAAAGCGATCTCTTTTGCGTGTTCCGGTTGGAAGGCGGCACGCCCGGCCAAAGTTACAGCCGCGACAACGGCGCGACCTGGTCGCTTCCCGAACCGATGGTCTATGGCCCCGGCAAACGCCCCTTCAAGACCCCGCGCGCCTGCCCGAAGCTCTTTGTAACCTCCGCAGGCCACTACCTCTTCTGGTATCACCACCATGGGGGCAAGCGGTGGGGTGGACGCAACCCGGCTTTCCTCTCCGGCGGCACGCTCACGGACGACGGTTCTGTCCAGTGGTCCGAACCGGAACTCGTGCTGTTTGACCCAAACCCCGCGATCCGCATGAGCTATCCCGACCTGATCGAACAGGACGGCAAGTTCTGGATCACCGAAACCCAAAAGTCGGTCGCCCGCGTTCACCCGCTCGACCGTGCCCTGCTCGACGGTCTCTGGACACAGGCCGCTGCCACCAACGTATGCACGGGCGGCCTGTTGCTTGAAAAGGCGAACAGCGGGGACACACCCGCCCGCCCATCCGTTCCTCAAACGTTCGGGGACCTGTCGCACGGTGGGTTGACGGTGGAGCTTTGGACGCACCTCGACAGCGTCGCGGCCGGACAGGCACTGTTCAGCACACTGAACGAGGCTGGACAGGGTGTGCGTGTGACAACGTCCGAACTCGCCGGACGACCGACACTTATGATTGAACTGGGCGACGGCAACCGCGTGGCCGCGTGGCATACCGACCCGGGCGTGGTGAAAACCGGCAAACTGCAACACACGGTGTTTATCTGCGACTTTTCATCCGCCGTCATTTCGGTCATCGCCGACGGCGTGTTTTGCGATGGCGGCGCCGTGCGGCAATACGGGTGGGGACGTATTCCCCTTGAGTTAGGTGAAGTCAAAGGCGCTTTTCACGCCTTGCTGGCACCCTCCGTCAAAGGCCTGCGCCTTTACGGCCGGGCGTTGCGCACGGCCGAGGCGATCGGGAATTTCCGGGCGGGCGCGTTCTGATGTGACGGGCTGTTTTTTTGAAAGGATGGGCTATGCGTTGGTGGACCGTTGTCATGATGGGAAGCGCAATGGCGGCGCCGTGCGGGTTTTCCCTTACGCCGGATGCGCCGATGTGCGAGTTGCTGGCGAAACCCGGACTGGTCGCTGTGACCGATGCGACGCCCGAATTCTCCTGGCTTTTCAAAGACGGTATGCCGGACGACGTTCAGACGGCCTATCAGATCCAAGTCGCGTCATCGACCGAACTGTTCAAGACGGACAAGCCCGATTTGTGGGACTCCGGCAAGGTGGAATCGGGGCAGTCGCTCTATATCGCGTATGCGGGCTCGCCATTGCCCGCATGCGCGAACGTCAATTGGCGCGTCCGCGTATGGAACCGGAAGAACAAACCCGGGGCCTGGTCGCAGACGGTTGCCTTCGCGACGGCAGCGAAACTCGGTGACGACACTGCCCTGCGCTATCCGGTGACGCAGAGGCAGGTAAAGCCGGCGCTGGTGATAACCAATGCTCAGGGACGCGTGTTTGTGGATTTCGGCAAGGCCGCGTTCGGCTGGGTCGAGCTGTTGCCGCCCCGCACCATGTTGCAGGGCGGGCCGTTCACGCTTCACCTCGGCGAGAAATCTGTGGGATGCCGGGTGGACACTGCGCCAGGAGGCTCAATCCGCTACGTCAAAGTGCGCGGCGCGTTGACCAACCCCGGAATCTACCGTGTGCCGTTAGAAGCCGACAAGCAGAACACCAGCGGCTCGGCCGTGCGCCTGTCTAACGATTTCGGCGTGGTCATGCCGTTCCGTTACGTGGAGGTGGAAGAGTGCCCCTATCCGGTGACAAAAGATTCCATCCGCCAGATCGCCATCAACTATCCGTTCGACGACAACGCGGCACGGTTTGTCTCCAGCGACGCCACGCTCGACCGCGTCTATGCGTTCTGCAAATACAGCATCAAGGCCACCACGTTCGCGGGCGTGTACGTGAATGGCGACCGCGAACGCATTCCCTGCGAGGCCGACGCCTATATCAACCAGCTCTGCCACTACGGGGTGGACCGCGAATTCACGCTCGCGCGGTATAGCCACGAATACCTGATGGGGCACCCGACCTGGCCCACCGAGTGGAAACAGCATTCGGTGATGATGGCGTGGGCAGATTGGATGTACACCGGCAACACCGAATCCCTAGCCCGGTGTTACGACGGACTGAAAGCAAAGAAGACGCTCGAGGCTTGCGCCCGTGAAAAAGACGGCCTGCTGGTGACCGGCGGACTGGAGGCGCCCGTCGAAAGCGGGGTGCGCGATATTGTGGACTGGCCTGAGGGAGAACGCGACGGCTTTGAATCCAAGCCGGTCAACGCAGTAGTCAACGCCTTTTACTGTCTCAACCTGAGGCAGATGTCGGACATGGCGCTTGCGCTGGACAAATTGCAGGATTCGGCAACCTACCGTCTGAAGGCTGAACGCGCGCAAAAAGCTTTCCATGCCTTGTTTTTCAACCCGGAACGCGGATGCTACGTTGACGGCGAGGGCGCGACACACGCCTCGCTACACGCAAATATGCTGCCGCTGGCGTTCGGGCTGGTGCCGGAAGGGGAGCGCGGACGCGTGGCCGCTTTCGTGAAGTCGCGGGGCATGGCCTGCAGTGTCTATGGCGCACAGTATCTGCTGGAATCCTTGTTCGAGGCAGGTTTGGAGGACGAGGCCATCCGGTTGCTGACGCGCGACGACAGACGGAGTTGGGCAAACATGATCCGCTCCGGCTCGACCATCTCGATGGAGGCGTGGGACAGCATCTACAAGCCAAACTTGGACTGGAGCCATGCGTGGGGCGCAGTACCGGCCAATATCATCCCGCGTTACGTGCTGGGCGTGCGTCCTCTCCTGCCCGGATTCGGCAAGATTCTGATCCGCCCGCAAATCGGTTCCCTCGACGCTGTCCAAGGATTTGTACCGACCGTGCGTGGAAGCGTAACCGTCAGTGTGCGGCAAACCCCCGGCAAGTCATACCGGCTGACGATCGAGCTCCCGCTTAACACGACCGCCCGCCTAGAAGTGCCTTGGGCAGAGGGAGCGCTTCTGACCGTTGACGGCAAGCGTTGCAGAGACCCTTTGTTTGAGAACGGGCGTCTGGTCTTGGACAACGTAGTCTCCGGGCATCATGTTGTGGCATGGCAGACGCCGGAGGAGGTCTCATGCGACTCGGACAGCGGGCGCGGCAGCCCGAAGATCTTCGGCGGTGGCTGGCGGGCGTGGCTACCCTTCTTTTGATCGCCGTTCTGCTGGCGGCGCTTCACGGGTGCGGTGCGCAACTATGTCTGTTCCGCCGTTTGACGGGCTGGCCATGCCTCACCTGCGGCAGTATGCGCGCCGCCGCCGCGCTTGTGTCCGGAGACCTTGCCGGAGCCGTGCGCATGCAACCTCTTGCGGTGGCAGGCGGTTTATCGCTGTTTGCGTGCTGGAGCGTTTATACCGCAACCTTGTTCCTGTTCCGACAGGTGGTCACACTCCAACTCACACCGAAAGAGCGGAATGCCTGCTGGCTTGTCACCGGCGCACTGGCCATATTCAACTGGCTGTATCTGGTGCGGTGCGGCATATAAAAAAGGCACGCCCTTAACGGGCGTGCCGTGTGTGGATAGATTCCGTCCCGGAATTATTCGTCTGCCTCTTCTTGACGGTTCTTCGCAGCCTCGGCGATAATTTTCTGCGCCACATTTGAAGGCACGATGTCGTAGCGGTCAAAATCCATGGTGAATGAACCTTGCCCCCCTGTGATCGAACGCAACTCGGCGGCATATTTGAAGAGTTCAGCAAGAGGCGCTTCGGCGGTAACCACCTGAGTGCCTTCCTCTTCCACCTCCATGCCCAACACGCGCCCGCGCTTATGCGGCATGTCACCGCTGATAGCCCCCATGAACGCTTCGGGGATGGTGATCTTGAGCCGCATGATCGGTTCGAGCAAGACCGGCTTGGCCTTTGACATGCCTTCGCGCAACGCACGCGAACCTGCAATCTTGAACGCGATTTCCGACGAGTCCACATCGTGGTATGAACCGTCGTAAACTTCCACATTGACGTCCTGGACAGGATACCCCGCCACCGAACCGGCCAGTTTGCCTTCATTCACACCCTTCAGAACAGCGGGTATGAAATTTCCGGGGATTGATCCGCCGACCGTTTTGTCCACGAACCACTCTCCCGTCTCATCTTCGCGACGAGGAAAGACTCTCAGATAAACCTCGCCGAACTGGCCGCGCCCCCCCGACTGCTTCTTGTGACGGTAATGCCCATCGCCAAGGGCGGTTACGGTTTCACGGTAGGGCACTTTCGGCACCGAGAGTTCGACGTTAACGTTGGTTTGCGATTTCATCAAGTTGACCGCCACATCGATGTGAACATCACCGAGACCTTTGAGAATAACCTGTTTGGTCTCCACCTGCTTTTCGTAATGCAAAGTGGGGTCGCCGTCCAACAGACGGTGTATGGCCGTACTGAGCTTGTCTTCATCGGCCTGTGTTTTTGCGGCGATCGCCATGTACATGACAGGCGGCGGGAACGCGATGTCCGGCAACTTCACGGCATTCCCGGCGGCAGCCAGCGTGTTGCCCGTCTTGGTGTTCTTCAACTTGGGCAACGCCACAATGTCGCCTGGACCGGCTTTGGCCACCGGGATTTGTTTTTTGCCAATCAGGTGCAGCATCGCGGCAACCGTCTCTTTCGTATCCGTCGAATTGTTCTGCACCGTCATGCCCGCCGTCAACGTACCGGAAATGACGCGTATATAGTTGA
>JALHET010000128.1:0-6181 GCA_022839525.1 Lentisphaerota bacterium | reverse complement strand
GAGCTGGCCGAGGAACGTGTCGATCGACGTCCGCCAGACCTGGGCGACAAAAGGCCCGTCCGGATCGGCAGGAACCTCATTGCCGTCAACGTCTGCGTAGACCCGGCCACCGGGACCCGGAAGCAGACGGCACAGGCTGTCGAGCATTTCGGAAAGGCCGACCCCCTTGAGTGGCAAAGTCGAATAAATGGGATGTACGCTGCCAGCGGCGATACCCACAAGCAACCCTTTGCGGATTTCGCCGGGGGAAAGCTGGCCATCAGCAAAATATTTTTCCATCAGCGCCTCATCGGTCTCAGCGGCCGATTCGGCCAAACTGTTGCGGATTTCGTCAAGCGCGTCAGGCAGGTTGTCGGCGTCCAGAATATTAACGACGGTGTCGGCAGTGATCGGCGCGGTGACAGGAACGCAATTTGCCCCAAAGGCTTGTCGGATCGATGCGAGCGTCTTTTCAAAACTGGCGTTCTCCTTGTCCAAGCCGGTGATGGCAAACGCAATCGATGTAATCCCCCCATCCTTACACGCTTTCCAGGCACGGCGCGTGCCGACCTGCACACCGGAAGTGGCGTCAACGGTAATGACGGCAAACTCCGCGGCACGGATCGCACTGAGAATCTGCCCGTAGAAATCCATAAAACCAGGCGCATCCGTGAACACCAGTTTGAAGTCTTGATCCCCCAACGTATAGTTAGCGGAAAAGGTGTTGGCAAAAATCGTGATCTTCCGGTTCTTCTCCTCTTCCGTCGTGTCGGAAATGCTGGTACCGTTGGCGACCAACCCTAAGCGGTCGTTCAGCCCCAGCTTAAAGGCCACAGCATCGGTGAGGGTTGTCTTTCCGCTTCCGCTATGTCCGAGAATCACGAAGTTCCGGACGTTTGACACAGGTGTTTCACTCATGGTAAAGCATTCCGTTCTCTATGGCGACCCACCGGGGAGCCGCCCGTGTTATACCCCTCCATCCTACATCACCCCCGTGATGTTCCTTAGATGGAGTGTGTGTAATCAGATCATGACAAATCTGTTAATCAAGCGCAAGTGTTGTTTTTGGCGCAACGGGAACGGCGGGCGCATCCCTTAACCCGTCCGTTTTGCCACGCCCTCGGGTGTCCGAGACGTCCGCCCGTACGTTGCATGGTCTTCCGATCCGTGCCGGTACGGCGGCCGGCTGGGAAAGACGGGTATCTGCCCGTCCTTGCGCACGGGCAAGCTGGCGCTTGCCCTCCCGTTCCAGCACACCGTACCCGAGTGTTAAAACACGTCTTCGCCCTCCTCCATATCGTCCTCGTCTGCGTACCCGCCATTATCCGCGCCCAGATCGGTATCGTCCCCCCAGCCGTCATCCTCATCGGAGATGTCGTCTTCGTCATCGCGTGCAAACAGCCGGCTGCAAAGGCTCCCCGAACCGTGCACCGTCTCACAAAAACGGCAGTCAAACTCATCACACACACAACAGTCTTGGGGAGAGAAATCCGCCGCCGCGACTTCACCGTCGAGCACCAACGGGCATTCACGCGCAGAGGGGGTTTCGGGCCGGACGACCGGCGGCACGGGGACAGCCGGAGCCGTACCCGCGCACGTCACCCCCGACGCAACCTTCTTCCCGCCTCCGGCCACCTTTGCCACATCATCTTTCCCGGCTTTAGAAGCCTTTTTTCCCTCCGCACGTTTCACCGCAGTCTTCCGGATCGTTTTTTTTGCAGCCACCATTACCCCCCTTCCATGGACTTCGAGCCCACATGTACCCCTCACATCTTCTCAACCTTGAAACAAACCGGGTGCCCGTTCAAGTCAGACGCCTCTGTCTCCACCGCCCCGAAGGTTAGACGTTCACAGAGTGTTTCCGCCTTCACGTAAGCGTCAAAAAAATTGACGGCTTCCTGAACTTCAGCGTCGCATTCCACCGTAACGGCGATGCGCTGCGTCACCTCGAAATCGGCGTCCTTGCGCAGGTTTTGCACGCGGCTCACAAACTCGCGCGCCAAGCCTTCCCGAACCAGCTCCGGTGTAAGTGCGGTTTCAAGCCCCACGATCACATCGGCCTCAGAGGCCACCACCATGCCCGCCTTGGGAGACCGCTGCACCACCACGTCGTCGGCAACCAGATTGACCGTTATCCCGGCAGCATCCAGCGCCACTTCTTGCCCCCCTGCCAATGCGGCAGCCTGACCGGAAGAAAGCCCGGAGATGGCGGCGGCCACCGCTTTCATCTTCGCGCCGAATTTCGGCCCCAGCTTGCGGAAATCGGCCTTCACGGAAACCTCGGCCAACGCGGTCTCGTCCGAACCGTACACAACTGCTTTGATGTTGAGTTCGTCCGTAACCAACTCCTCGAACCCCTCAAGCATCGCGCGGACTTCCGGCTTGGCGGAGACCACATGGATAGCCGGCAGCGGCTGCCGCACCTTGAGATCGTTTTCCGTGCGGAGCTGGCGACCGAGACGCACCACCGTCTGCACCAGCGCCATGCGCCGCTCGAGCGCCTCATCGCGCGCCTCAGCGTCAGCCGTCGGGAAGTCACACAGATGAACCGATTCCGGCATCGACGCGCCTTTGAGGTTGCGGTAGATGGTCTCGCTGATGAAGGGCGTGAAGGGCGCGGCAACTTTGCAGAGCTGCACCAGCACGTAACGCAGCGTGCGATAGGCGCAGATCTTGTCGTCGTCGTTCTGCGATTTCCAGAAACGCCGGCGGCTGCGGCGGATGTACCAGTTGGTCAGATCCTCGATGACATTCACGAACGGGCGCACCGAACGTTGAAGGTCATACACATCCATCGCTTCGGTCACATCTTTAATCAACGTCTCAAGTGAACTCACGATCCAGCGGTCGAGCACATTGGGGCTTTGGGGCTTTGCCAACTCGGCATCGTGAAAACCGTCCACGTTCGCATACGTCACGAAGAAACTGTAGGCATTCCACCACGGGATCAACAGGTCGCGCAGGATCTGCTTCACGCCATTCTCAGAGAAACGCAAGTTTTCGGCCCGCACCACCGGCGAATAGATCATGTAGAGCCGCAACGCATCTGCCCCGTACGCATCAAAAATGGCCGCAGGATCGGGGTAATTTTTGAGACGCTTGGACATCTTTTTGCCGTCCTCAGCCAACACGAGTCCGTTTACCACCACATTTCTGAACGGCGACATGTCGAAAAGGCAGGTGCCGAGCACCATCAGCGTATAAAACCAGCCGCGTGTCTGGTCGAGCCCCTCAGCGATGAAATCCGCCGGGAAGAAATGCGAGACATCCGGTACCCTGCGATCACCGCACGCGCCTCCAGAAAAGGGAAAGTGCTGTTGCGCGTAGGGCATCGAGCCTGACTCGAACCAGCAGTCCAACACTTCTGGCGTGCGCCGGTAAATCTTGCCGTCCTTGCGGATGATCACCTTGTCCACAAAATGCTTGTGCAGGTCGGTGACCTTCACGCCGGAAAGCTCCTGCAACTCGGCGATGGAGCCGACGCAGATCGTGTCCTGCGGGTCACGTTCGTTGACCCATACGGGGATGCACGAGCCCCAGAAGCGGTTGCGGCTGATATTCCAGTCGCGCGCCTCCTTGAGCCAATTCCCGAAACGCTTATCGCCCACATAGCCGGGCATCCAGTGGACCGTGTCGTTGTTGCGCGCCAGCCGTTCGTGCAAATCCTCCACGCGCACATACCACGCCTCGATGGCGCGGTAAATGAGCGGCGTATCCGTACGGTCGCAGAAGGGGTAACTGTGGACAACCGTGGTCTGATGCACCAACTTGCCTTCCCGTTTGAGCCACTTGATCAAATCCTTGTCGCAATCTTTGCAGAAGCGTCCCTGATATTCGGGCACCGCGTCGGTGAAGTTGCACGAGGCGTCGAGCGGGTCGACAATGACGTTCAACCCCGCCTCTTTACAAACCCGGAAGTCGTCCTCGCCATAAGCGGGTGCCATGTGCACCAGTCCCGTACCGTCCCCGGTGCTGACAAACGCATCGTTCAGGACACGGAACGCGCCCTCCGCCGCATATTCGGCGAAATGGGGAAAGATCGGCTCATAGGTCCACCCCTTTAAGGCGGAGCCCTTCAGCGTGGCAAGGAGCTGGTACTCTTCGGGCGTCTTGTAGTACGCGGCCAACCGCGATGCGGCCATCACGAAGGTGACACCGTCAGCCACATCTCGAACCACGGAATAATCGATATCCGGCCCCGCGCAGATCGCGAGGTTTTCCGGAAGGGTCCACGGGGTCGTCGTCCAAATCAGAAGGCTGGTCTCACCCCAAGCGGGTTCCGCCCCGGACAGCACCTTCACTCGAACGGTGATCGCGGGATCCTGAACATCTTTGTAATTGCTGCCAGCCTCGAAATTGCTAAGGGGCGTGCTGAGTTTCCAACTGTAGGGCATGATGCGGTAAGACGTGTAGATGCGGCCTTGATCCCACAGTTGTTTGAACACCCACCAGATGCTTTCCATGAACGTGGTATCCATGGTTTTGTAATCGTTGTCGAAATCAACCCAGCGTCCCATGCGCGTGACTGTTTTGCGCCATTCTTCCACATATTTGAGCACCATGGAACGGCACTGCTCGTTGAACGTGTCCACACCGAGTTGGCGGATCTCGTGCGCCCCGCTCACACCAAGCGCCTCCTGCGCCAACGCCTCGATCGGCAGCCCGTGGCAGTCCCACCCGAAACGCCGTTCGACATGGTGCCCGCGCATCGTCTGGTACCGCGGGACAATATCTTTGATTGTGCCTGCCAACAAATGCCCGTAGTGAGGCAGACCCGTCGCGAAAGGCGGCCCGTCATAGAACACATAATCGCGCTTATCCCGGTTGCGCGCCACACTCTTTTTGAAGATGTCGTTCTTCTCCCAAAACGCCAAGACCTCGCGTTCCATACCGGGAAAATCGGACTTGTTGGATACGGGCTGAAACATGCTCTTTCTCTTTTCTTTACTTGCGGCGACAGAATCCGCCGCATGTGAAAAATAAAAGGAGAAGTATACCGGAAAACCAAGGTTTACCGCAAGGCGCACAAGGGAAAAACTGTATCGACGGAAGCGAAATTTTGCCGCTCAGGGCTTGGCTCACCGCTTCTTATTCTTATGGATCGCAGCAGCCTGCTTCTCCACTTCGGCGACCGTCTTGCCGTTGGCCTTGGCGATGGCCTCATAACCGACCCTGCGGTCTGCATTCTCGGCCTTCACAACGGCTGCCTTGGCCTCGGGTAGGTCGCCTTTGGCCACCAGATACCCTTGATCCCCCTCTTCGGCCTGTCCCGCCTGCACAATAGCGGCAACCTCTGCACGCCGCGCCTTGCGCCGCGCCTTTGCTTCACTAATGGCATCGGCCTGCGCCAGACAGGCAACCCCAAACATTACGGCCATCACCGCACACATCATCGTTCTGATCCGTTTCATGACATGCTCCTTTCCCTGTTCAATCTAAGTCCAAGAAATTCTCCAGCTCTTTCTGTACCTTCAGGTTCACATCCATGGTGATATGAATCGGCTTGACCTCATGCTCCGTTTTGATCGACAGGCAGCCTCCCGCCAGCGTCATCGCAAAAACCAGCAGCCCTGCGGCCTGTGCCCTGTTTCGCTTTTGCCTCATTTTTTCTCCTTATCTCCGGCGAAGGTTTCGAGCGTCCGCCAGTCTCACTTTTTGGTCCAATCCAGTCCAACGTTTACAAGCTGTTCGAGCGGCCCGTGAAGGTTGAGGTTCAATGCTACCGGCGCAGGCCACTCGGTGTAATTTGATTTCCCGTCCAGTTTCAGCCGTAACACCGCGTCACCGTCAGTCTTCGGCTCCAATTCCATGCGGATGGCGCTGAAGTCCATGTCGCTCAGCGCCTTCGCAAGCGGCTGCTGCATATCGCCCCTGATTCCCGCCCGGTTCAGAAGGGATGCCATCGGCGCGGAATCATCCAGTTTTAGCACCCCCCCCTGCCCGGGCAAAGAGTAGAGGAAACCTGTCGAGAGTCTCACCTGCCCGTTGTCGAACCCCACGGGAAAACGTCCGTACAAAACCCCCTCAATCTTCCCTTTGAATGGCATCACCATCATCAGCGCCTCATATCATGTTCACCGAACAAAGTCGGATAATCTTCATCCATATTCTTGTGAATAAACATGAGAATTGTTTCACGAAACCAACGCGATTTATTGCTGATCTTGTATTTTTCCAAATACCGGTCAACAATCAACTGCTC
>JALHET010000610.1 GCA_022839525.1 Lentisphaerota bacterium | reverse complement strand
CGGGGCTCGAATGGAGCGTGACCGGACGGGGCGTGCTGTCCTTTGACTGGAAGGTGTCGAGCGAGGCGGATTGGGATGTGCTGCGGTTCTACGAGGTCGGAACCGGAGAAACGAATGTGATCTCCGGCACGGGCGCGGAGTGGACGCGGATCACGCGGGTCGTGGAAGCGGACTCGCCGCACACGTTCCGCTGGGAATATGAGAAAGATCCGCATGGCGACTATGTCGGTGATGACTGCGGCTGGATCGATGCGTTCGACTGGGCGCCTTTCTTTGATCTGACCGTTAACGGCGGCACGGGCGGCGGCACTTACACCAACGGCACAATCGTGACCGTCTCGGCGGACACACCCCCCGCTCACTACCTGTTTGATGTGTGGACAGGAGACACCGGCGCCGTAGCGAACGTACACGCGGCGACCACCACCCTGACCATGCCGGCGACGAACGCCGTGATAACGGCGACGTACAAGCCGATCCTCTATCCGGTCGAAGTCGTTGGCGGCCAGGGCAGCGGCGGCTACGCCTACGGCTCCACGGTGACGCTGAGCGCGGATATACCGGAAGGCAAGCGCTTCTACCGCTGGGCGGGCGACACGGCCAACATTGCCGACCTCAACGCGCCGACGACCACGGTGTATTTCGCAGGTGAGTCGCTGGCGGTGACCTCGACCTATTGCGTACCGCTGACCGTGACGCAGGGCACGGGCAGCGGATGGTACCCCGAGGGAGCGACCGCCGTTGTGAAGGCCGACCCCAATCCGATGTGGATGGAGTTCGCAGGATGGATCGGCGACGGCACAGGCCAAGTGGAAAACGTCTTTCTGGCGGACACGACAATGGTGATCCCGACGCGGCCTTCCGCATTGACCGCCACCTACACCGACTCGGTGGCGCGCGTGGCGGGCTGTTACGGGCGCGCGTTCACGCGCTCGGGCGTGGAAGGCGGCATTTCGACGGACTTTGCGGCAGGCTCTCCCTCCGGCACGCCAGCAGTCAAGCTGGGCGGGGCGGGTGTGGTTCCGGACAACGGGTTTGCGGCCTTTGAAACCTCGGTGTTTCTCGTGGACGGCACGCAGGTCGCCGCCCTTTCTGGAACGAAAGGTCCATGGACGCAGGTTTCGCAACGGATCGAGGGCGCGGGCGCATCCCATGTTTTGCGCTGGGAATACGCGAAAAACGATTCCTTCGCCAGCAGTACCGATGCGGGCTGGGTGGACGACATCGTTTGGACGGGAGACATTCCCGAACCGGTGCTCTCGCCCGACATTCAAGAGACGGCCTTCACCAACGGGGTGTTCGGCATCCGTTTCCTGGGCGAACGCGGCATTCCCTACGCGGTCTACAGCAACGCCACGCTCAACGCGGACGGCTGGGCGTTCATGCAGACCGTGACGCAGGAAGAGGGAGAAACCAACGGCGTGTTCCGTTTCGGCACGGTTATTCTCCCGCCCGTCGGCCAGCGCTCCGGCTTCTACCGCATCAAGAGCGGGCCTTGAGATGCAGTGGAATCCTCCGCGCAAAGCGCGGAGGCTCCATTTAGGATTTAGGAGTTAGGAGTTTTTTTTTAACGCAGAGGCGCAGAGACGCAGAGGTTATTGCGACCACCCAGTGGTCGCAATGATGAGTGTAAAAACGGGCGGGAAGACGGGCACCGGGTGCGCACAGGACATGCAATGGGGCTCGCGCGGGGAGAGCTCTACAATGCGCCCGGCTCACCCAGTGGTCGCAATGATGAGTGTAAAAACGGGCGGGAAGA
>JALHET010000609.1:1083-2032 GCA_022839525.1 Lentisphaerota bacterium | reverse complement strand
CCGCGTGTCTTCACACGCGATGAGGTCGGCGCTCTTCAACGCCTCCAGCGCACGCGGGCTCAGGTCCGCGAGGTTGCCGATGGGAGTCGCCACAACGTGAAGCATGTTCCCAGTCCCTTGTGTATGCGTGATTCATTCACGGCGTGTGTCAACGGAGGAAGATGATCGTGCCCGCCGGATGAATCACACCCAGCCGGTAAGTGAACGTCGGACCGAAGTAACGCGTGGCCGAGGTGTTTTCAATCGGCCAAGAGGCGGGCGCGGTCTGCGGTAGCGGCCCGGCCGCCGAACCATCGCTGAGCGCAATCCCTTTGTTCCAGCGAATCGCGGGACCGAACGAGGTGATGGGCGTTCCGTCGGCCGCGATGAAGTTGTTGCCGTTCTGCGTGCTGAGAATCGCGTAGTCGCCGGGCGGCAGCACCACATGCTTGTCGATCGCGACATAGCGCGCGGCGTAGGAGCCGCTCTGCTCGCTCGGGCTGTCGACCGCCACGGCCGCTTCCGCCAGTTTCGAACCGCCGCGCTGATACAGGGCGACCGTATTGGCTTGGGGGTTTGCATCTGGATCAAACTGCCCCAACGCGGTGACCGTGATCGTCTCTTCGACGGTGAAGTCCCAGCCGACGCTGAATCTCGTACCGCCCCAGGGACCGTTACCGGGGCTCAGCACATCCACGGCATGTATGTCGTTCGATACACTGCCGAGCGCGTAGCCGCTCACGGCGAAGAGCGCGAGTTGTTTATCACCCACGCCGGTGGTCGTGACCGTGATTGAACTTAGCTCTTTCTCCCGATCGTCCGCTGTGAGAGTGACACCGCGCTCAGCCATCCAGAGATGTTTGGTATAAAAACTGCCGTCCGAAACTTTTTGGAGTCCGTACGAGACGAGACAGCGATCGGCCGGTCCGCCGGAAGTCCAGTCCGGATCGCTCCAAGTATCGCTCAGGAA
>JALHET010000609.1:0-1067 GCA_022839525.1 Lentisphaerota bacterium | reverse complement strand
TCAGTCTGACGTTCCAACTCATGCTGCGGGTTGTCTCCAAAAATTGCAGCTTGTGGAACCGGGTGGGATTGACGAGCGTGAGGGTTACGCTACCCGGCCCGCTCAGGTAGACGGCGTTTCTGCTTGTATACGGGGCGAAGCGGAAGGTGACGTCACGGGAATAGCTGCTAGAGAACGTGCGGTTGGTGCCGGGCGCGTCGGCCGGCAGGCCTTGCGTGCTTCCCGCCAGCCCGCGTTCGTAGAAGAGCCAGCCTACCATGTGCGTGCTGGTCGCCGGTGCCGCTTCGTCTTTCCCGATGATCAGATCGTGGTTCCAGCCAGTCACGCTCACGGGCTGCTGTCCGGGTATCACGGCTACGGTGACACTGCTGGTCGGTGAACTCGTGACACCGGTCATGTTGGTGACGGTGGCGAAAAGGCGATGGGCACCGGTCGGCAGCGGTCCCAGTTCAATGACAATCGGCGTGGCGGGTCCGCTGGTTCCCGCTTCAGCGAAAGCCCCTGTCCCGCTGTTGGTGTAGACCTGTACCGAATAGGTGCCGATCACGTTGGCCACGGTGGCGGTGACGGTGATGGGCGCTGCGGCTGAAACTATCTGCCCGTCTGCCGGATGGGTGATCGTCACAGCGGGCGGCGGTATCACCAATTCATACTTGAACGTTGGACCGAAGTAGCGCCAATGGCCGGTATTTTCAATTGGCCATTGGGCAGGCGCGGTTTCGGGCAGCGGGCCCGCGGCCGACCCTTCACCGAGTGCGACACCTTTGTTCCATAAGATGCCGGGACCGAAGGACGCCTCCGGGGTGCCGCCGCCCGCGATGAAGTTGTTACCGTTCTGCGTGCTGAAAATCACGTAGTGGCCGTTGCTCAATACCAGGCTGTCGACGGCCGCGTAGCGTGCCGAATACTGACCGTTCATCTCGGAGGGGCTATCGACGGCCAGGCTGGCTTCAACCAGTTTTTCGCCGACCCGCCGGTAGAGGGCCACGGTATTGGCTTTGGGTATCGCATTGGGATCAAACTGCCCGAGCGCCGTCAGGCGGATCGGCTGGGTGACGGTGAAGTCC
>JALHET010000127.1 GCA_022839525.1 Lentisphaerota bacterium | reverse complement strand
CCGGTGTGGTTCATCCTCCTTTGTGTTGCAATAACAAGAAGGATAACCGGATGCGCCTGTTTAAATCAACTGGTACCCACAAATTCTAGCGAAGTGCCCGATTTTTTTACCCGGCGCTGTTGCAGAAGGCACATGAGACTGCTACACTCCCTAAAGAAACAGGGGGATTGTTTTATGAAACAGGTACGGGGCATCGCACTCGGCATTCTCATCGCTTCCGTTACAGGCGCGGGAGCCGCAGACGCTGCCGTATTTCGCGCGGGCGCGGCAAAGGGGAACATCACGCCGGAACTGGGGGGGGATATCATCGGCGGGTTCGGGCGTCTGCCGGCCACGCACGTGCATGACGACCTGTGGGTGCGCTGCCTGGTATTGGACGACGGCACGACGCGGGTCGCGTTCGCCGTATGCGATCTGTTGGGCGTGTCGCGGTACGTGACCGACGAGGCCCGGCGGCTGGCGCAGGAGGAGACCGGGCTGCCCGCGGGCAACATCCTCGTTTCGGCGGTACACACCCACTCTGCGGTCAGCGCGTTGGGGGACCGTTACCTCATCCGGCCGGAAACGAACGACTACCAGAAGGCCGTGGCCCGCCGCATTGCGGACACGGTGCGCTGCGCCATGAACAACCTCGCGCCCGCCCGCATCGGCTGGGCCACCGCAAGCGAGCCGCGCCACGTCTTCAACCGGCGCTGGCACCTGAAGCCCGGCACTGTGCCGGTGACACCCTTTGGCGACGCGGACGAACGGGTAAAGATGAACCCCGGGCGGCTCAATCCGAACCTGGTCAAGCCCGCGGGGCCGACGGATCCCGAAATCTGCCTGTTCGCCGTGCGGACGCCCGAGGGCCGGCCGGTCGCGCTCTTCGCGAACTACTCGCTGCACTATGTGGGCGGTGTGCGGCGGGGCGACATCTCGGCCGACTACTATGGCCTGTACAACGACCGTATCCAGCAATTGCTGGGCGCGGATCGTCAGGATCCGCCCTTCATTTCCATCATGAGCAACGGTGCCAGCGGCGACCTCAATAATATCGACGTCACAAAACCTGCAGAGGCGTATCCGCCATACGGAAGGATGCGGGTCGTGGCCGATGAGGTGGCGCAGACGGTGTTTGAGGCCTACCGGACGATCCGGTGGCGAGACCACGCGACGCTTGGCGCATTTTTTGAGGAGATAGAACTGCGCTACCGCCATCCCACGCCGAAACAGCTCGGACGGGCCAAGGGCATCCTCGCCAAGCGCATGTCGGACGACGCGCCGGAAACGCAGGAAGAGATTTATGCCGCCCGGGCTGTGCGGGTGAGCGAGGCGCCCCAGTCCGGCCGGTTTGCGCTACAGGCCTTCCGCATCGGCGAGGTCGGCATCGCGACCCTGCCGAACGAGGTCTTCTGCGAGATCGGGCTGGAACTGAAGCGCCGCAGCCCGTTCAAGCCGACGTGCGTGGTGTCGCTGGCGCACGGCTATTTCGGTTACCTGCCGACGCCGGAACAGCACGCGCTCGGCGGCTACGAGACGTGGCTCGCCTCCAGCCGGTTCGAAAATGACGCGTCGCCGAAGATGGTCGAACGTCTGCTGGGCATGCTCACGCGGTTACAAAAGGGAAAGTGAAAGAAGGAACGAACATGAAAAAAACGACGATCCGTGTACTGGGCTTTTTGTTGGCGGCTGTCACCTGTGCGGTTGCCGCAGACTCCAACGCCGCCTTCCGCGCGGGCGCGGCAAAAGGAAACATCACGCCGGCGCTGGGCGCACCCATTATCGGCGGGTTCCACGATTTCCCGTCCAAGCATGTCCACGACGACTTGTGGGTGCGCTGCCTGGCACTGGACGACGGCAAAACGCGCGTGGCCTTTGTCGTGTGCGACCTCTTGGGCATCGGGCGGGGGGTGAGCGAGGAGGCGCGGCGGCTGGTGCAGCAAGAGACCGGCGTGCCGGCCGGTAACATCCTTGTTTCCGCGATACACAACCATTCGGCGGCCAGCGGGCTAGGCAAGTATTACTCTGACCAGCTCGCGCTGGACGATTACCAGAAAGTCGTGGCCCGCCGCATCGCGGACACGGTGCGGTGCGCCCTCAACAACCTCGCGCCCGCCCGTATCGGCTGGGCCACCGCAAGCGAGCCGCGCCACGTCTTCAACCGCCGGCGGTACATGAAGCCCGGCACCGTTCCGAAAACCCCTTTGGGCGGAACGAACGACCTCGTGCAGTTTAACCCCGGATATTGCAACCCGAACATCGTTAAGCCCGCAGGGCCGACCGATCCCGAGATCTGCCTGTTTGCCGTGCAGACGCCCGATGGGCGGCCGGTCGCGCTCTTCGCGAACTACTCGCTGCACTATGTGGGCGGCGTGCGCGGCGGGGATATTTCGGCCGATTATTTCGCGTACTTCAACGACCGCATTCAGGAGTTGCTGGGCGCGGACCGCCAAGACCCGCCCTTTATCGCCATGCTGAGCAACGGCACCAGCGGCGACATCAACAACTGCGACTTTTCCAGACCCGCCGAGAAACATCCCCCCTACGGGAAGATGCGGATTGTGGCCAACGATGTGGCGCAGAAGGCGTTTGAGGCCTACCGGACGATCCAGTGGCGCGACGGTGTGTCCCTCGGCGTGCTGTTCGAAGAGATTCCCCTGCGTTACCGCCGCCCCACGCCGGAACAGCTTGACCGCGCCAAAGACATCCTTGCCCGGATCGCGCCCGGCAAGAAGCCGCACACGCTGGAAGAAATTTATGCCAACCGCACCGTGTCGATGAGCCAGATGCCGGAGGGCGGGAACTTTCCGCTTCAGGCCTTCCGCATCGGCGATTTCGGCCTCGCGGCCCTGCCGAACGAGGTCTTCTGCGAGATCGGGCTGGAGCTGAAACGCCGCAGCCCCTTCAGGCCGACGTGCGTGGTGTCGCTCGCGCACGGCTATTTCGGTTACCTGCCGACGCCGGAACAGCACGCGCTCGGCGGCTACGAGACGTGGATGGGGACATGCCAGTTCGAGACCGACTCATCCCCCAAGATGGTCAGCCGTCTGCTCGATATGCTCACGCGGTTGCAGAAGGGGAAGTGAGAGGGGGAGCCCCTTTCAACGCTCAAGGTTCGGCGGACTGTCGCGGGCGAGGGGTTACCGCTTGCGTTGGGCGAAGAGCCAGGCGAGCACAGACGCGTCATTGTAGGTGGGCACCCAGACCCCGTGCCCGGCGCCGGGATATTCGCGGTAGCGCACGTTGCCGCCGCACGCCTGGAGCGCCTTGAACATGTCGCGCGAGCGGGTGACGGGCACGGCTCCGTCTTTCTCGCCGTGGAAGATCCAGACCGGGATGTTTTTAATGGCGGGCGCGCAGGCGGTGTCGCCGCCGCCGCAGACGGGCAGGGCGGCCGCGAAGAGTCCGGGTTCGCGCTGGATGGCGTCCCATGTGCCGTAGCCGCCCATGGAGACGCCGGTCACATAGACACGCGCGGGGTCAACGGGCAGGCTTTTCATTTTCTCGCGCACCAGCGCCAGCGCGAGCTTCATGGGCAGGGAGGGCTGTTCGGGCATGGTGTGGCTGGGCGCGCTCCAGGGGACGTTGACCCACTGCATGCCGGTGGGGCACTGCGGGACGAGCAGGATCGCCGGCTCGTTGGTGGCGAGCATAAAGTGGAGCATGGGGGTGATCCCGTGGACGAGTTGGCTGACATTGTTGGAGCCCCGTTCGCCTGCGCCATGGAGGAAAAGCACGAGCGGCAGCTTCGTGCCGGACGGCGTGTTTTTAGGCAGGTACAGGCGGTAGAGGAGGGTTTCGCCGGCCGGGGTTGAGAAGACTTCGGGCGAGGTGAGTTGCTTCGCGTTCTGGGCGCAGAGGGCGGTGGCGAAGGCACTGATGCAAAGGGCGGCGGCGGTCACGTTCATGAAGCTCTCCTTGACGGGCTTGGGGCAGCCGAAGAATACGGCAATCCGGAGGAATCCAGTCGCGGTTGAACATAGCAACGCCGAGGGTTCTTGTCAAACGCCCCGTAAGGCCCGGCGCGGTTTTTTTGCGGGGGACATGACCGATTTTCGCATTGCCCCAATGGGGTGGAAAAAGTATCATACACACCCATGTCGAACGGAAACGATCATAAGAATGAGATGCCAGACCAGCCGCCGGTTTTGCCGACGCATGGGAATAAGCAAGAGGGGGGGGGGGCCTCGGCAGGCGCCATGCCGCCTAAACGGGTTTTCGGGGCGTGGATGGCGGTTGGCATGTTGCTGCTCCTGATGTTGGGGATGTTCTATTACAAACCCGAGGGCGAGCTGAAGCCCATGGATCAGTTGGAGTTCCGGCGGTTGGTGGACCAGAGCCTGGTGGAGAAGGTCGAGCTGGTCCGTGAGGCAAGCGGCATCACCTACCTGCGCGGCACCAAGAAGGGGATCGCCAAAGAGCGGTTCCGCGTGAACCTGATCCCTTCGGAGAATCTTGAAAAGTTTCTGCTGGAGAAGGAGATCGCCTGCCCGCTGGTTTACAACAACAACGTGTTCGGCGCGCTGTTGCGCGAGATTCTGCCGGTCATCCTGATTCTGGTGATCCTCTATTTCGTCTTCATACGCCAGATCAAGTCGGCCAACATGGGGGCGATGAGTTTCGGCAAGAGCCGCGCCAAGATGCTGAACCAGGACAAGAAGAAGCAGACCTTCGCGAATGTGGCGGGCATCAAGGAGGCCAAGGAAGAGGTGGTGGAGATCGTCGAGTTCCTGAAAGATCCGCAAAAGTTTCAGAAGTTGGGCGGACGCATCCCCAAAGGCGTGTTGCTGATGGGGCCTCCCGGCACAGGCAAGACGCTGCTGGCCAAGGCGATCGCCGGGGAGGCGGGGGTTCCGTTCTTCAGCATCAGCGGTTCGGATTTCGTGGAGATGTTCGTGGGCGTGGGCGCTTCGCGCGTGCGCGACATGTTCGAGCAGGGCAAGAAACATGCGCCCTGCCTGATCTTCATTGATGAGATTGACGCGGTGGGGCGCAGCCGTTTCTCCGGGATCGGCGGCGGGCATGACGAGCGCGAGCAGACCCTCAACGCGCTGCTGGTGGAGATGGACGGGTTTGAGACCAACGATGGCGTGATCATCATCGCGGCCACGAACCGTGCGGACGTGCTCGACCCTGCGCTGCTGCGCCCGGGCCGGTTTGACCGGCAGATCATCATCGACCTGCCGACGCTGAAGGGGCGCGAGGAAATCTTGAGGATGCACGCGCGGAAGATCAAGCTCTCGAAGAATGCCGATCTCGGGCGGATCGCGCGCGGCACGCCGGGTTTCTCCGGTGCGGATCTCGCCAACCTGTTGAACGAGGCGGCGCTGCTGGCCGCCCGCAGCAACAAGGCGGGCGTGGATCACGCCGACCTTGAAGAGGCCCGCGACAAGGTGCTGTGGGGCCGTGAGCGGCGGAGCCGTGCGATGGAAGACCGCGAGCGCCGCATCACGGCGTGGCACGAGTCGGGGCACGCGCTCCTGCAGGTCGTGTGCGAGCATGCCGAGCCGTTGCACAAGGTCACGATCATCCCCCGCGGCCAGGCGTTGGGCGCGACCATGTCCCTGCCGGAGCGCGATGTACTGAACCGGTCCAAGAGCGAGTTGCTGGATCAGCTGGTGGTCCTGATGGGCGGCCGGATTGCCGAACAGTTCTTCACCGGCGACTTTTCGACCGGCGCGCGGATGGACATCAAGATGGCGAGCGAGATTGCCCGCAAGATGGTTTGCGCCTACGGCATGAGCGAAGCGTTCGGCTTCCAGTCTTTCGGGGACAATCAGGAGACGATTTTCCTCGGGCGCGAAGTGGCGCGTACCCAGGCTTACAGCGAGGACACCGCCAAAAAGATCGACGAAGAGGTCGAGCGGATTGTGACGGAGATGTACGCGCGGGCCGAGAAGCTCCTGTCGGAGAACCGCGCGAAACTGGAGCTGCTGGTCGAGAATCTGCTGGAGGCCGAAACCATGGACGGGCGCGACGTGGAGGATTTGCTGAAGCATGGCCGCATTTTGAACGAGGCCGAACGCGAACTGCAAGCGGCCGGCGCGCCTTTGCCGGAACAGAACGCTTCCGCCCCGGAGGAAGACGGTAAGGATGCGGAGCCGCCGGCTCCGCCGCCGTTGCAGCTGGAGTTCGGCGGGGTGTGAGGCGGAAGCGTATGGCAGACGGGTGCGGAAAACGGGTTTGGCGGTGTGGCGGACGGTCGGTGC
>JALHET010000126.1 GCA_022839525.1 Lentisphaerota bacterium | reverse complement strand
ACCGGTTCTCGTAAGAATAGTCGTCGATGAAGGAGACGGTTTCGCAGTCCGCGTTGGAAAGGAAGCCGATCCAGTTCGGTACGGCGCAGTCCTCATGGTAGCAGAGAAGGCCCTTCATCTCGTGGCGGATGCCGTCCGCACCCGTGAACGCGAAGTCCCATGTGGGCGTGCCGGTTTTCGGCGTGTGCAGCGTGAATTCAAGGTCGAACCATTTACCCGGCGCATAAGAGGGAATCTTCGTGTCGAAACCGTACGCCTTGCCGTCCTGCCGCATTTCCCGCGCACGGACGTGGAATGCGCCGTTCTGCACGAAGACGTACGGCCCAATCGCGTACTGTCCGTTTTTCGCGGAGGGATTCCATTCGCGCCATTCGCACGTCAGGTTCGCGCGTTCATCGCACATGAGCGAGAATTTGAGGACGAACGTCTCGGAAGCAACCTTGAAATACTGGTAGAAATGCGGCCAGTAACGCGTCTTGAGACCTTTGAAGTCGCGGATTTCAAGGGCCTGCTTGCCTGTGCGGTGGGCGCGTGTGGATTCCATCACGTAGCCGCGCTCGCGGCTCGAAAAGCCGCCGAACGCTCCGCTCGGGAACGAACCCGGACGGCGCGTCTCGAACCCGGTTCTGAACGAACGCTTGCCAGGATTCAGGGGCGGCTCCGGCGCCACCTTGTAGGCAGCAGGGCGGATCGCTGCCGCCCGCGCGCGCCAAGCGGCATCTTCCTTCCGAACGCCCGCAAACGTGTAGTCCCACTCCTTGAAACCGATCTTGAATGCGGGCGACTCCGGCTTCAGGTGCCAATCGCCCTTCTGCCAGTCGCGGAAACGCGGATCAGCAAGGATGGAGCCATGGTCAACCTCGGCGTGCCACTTCTCCCATGTGCCGCCGTTAAACGCGTTTGTCGCCACGGGGTCAGGACTCCACCAGAGGTTTGAGCCGAAGACGAGATCGTGTACCGGCGCGGGGCGTCCCTTTCCGGGGCCGCGCCAAGCCGAACGCCCTTCCGTGCCTGCCCACACGAAAAGGTTGTTCGAGCAGATGAGCGAGCAGTGGTCATTTTCCACGCGCCAGCGGCCCGCCACGGACGTTTCGGGCTTTGTCGAGAACGCGAAGATATTGTTGCGGAAGAAGTTTTCGCGTCCGTAGTGCTGGCTCAGGGCAGATGTCTTCGTGTGGTGGATGAGGTTCGAGATCCAGAGGATGCCGTAGCTGCCTTCGTCCGGATAGAGACCTGTTCCGCCCGAACCCGTGTAGCCGTAAGAGAACATGTCGTGGCCGTGGTTGCCGGCAATGACCGTGCCGCGGCTGTCGCCGAGCGTGTAGATGAAGCCCATGTCGCTCAACACCCCCTTGCCAAGGTGGTGGATGTGGTTCCAGGAAAGTTCGTTGTCCCGGTTCGGCGCGGGCGCGTAACCCCAGCGCCAGCCGCAGCAGATGCCGGAGTAGTAGAGGTCGCAGATTTCGTTGTGCGTCACGCGGCACTTCTTGGCATAGGTGATGAACACGCCCGTCCCGGCAGGGAAAACGTGGCCGCCGGAGGTGATCACGTTGTCGTCCACCGTCACGCCTGAAACGAGCGTTTCCTGCGCGTCGTTCGTGCTCCACGTACGCGCACCGAGGCGCACGCCGCCCGCGCCAAGATCCTCGAACCACGTGTGGCGCACGCAGGAATCATGCGCGCCCGCATTGAACCAGAGGCCGTAATCTGCAGTATGCTCCACACGGCAGTTCAAAAACGCCACTTGCGTGGCGTTGGAAACCTCAAGCGCCGCATCCGCATGGTAAGCCGACTGGCGCGCATTGAAGCCGGGACTCGGCAGCGTCCAAGAGTTGTGCGCAAACGTGATGCCGTCGAAGGTGACGTCCTTCGTGTCATGCACGAACGCGATGCGCTTTAGTACAGGCACGGCCGCGAACGTGCTCTCGGGCTTTTCGCCCGCGCGCGGGATGTAAAGAAGCTCGCTCTTTTTCCGGTCCAGAAACCATTCGCCCGGCGCGTCCAACGCGGTACGGCAGTTTTCGATCGTAAAGCGCGGACACCACTTCGGCCACATGAAGAAGTCGCGATTCACATGACCCTGAAACCAAATCGCGCCATCTTCCGCGTCTACCCGCGCAACCTTCTGCCATTCGGAGTCCCAGGCCCACCACACATGAATCGCCACGTCACGCAGTTCATCCGGCGGCAACGCGGCAAGGCACGCAAGCGCCTTCGGGTCCGTGCGCAACATGCGTCTGCCCAAATCAACTTCTTGACCCGTTATCGGATCCATCCCCTCGCTGTCGGACGACAGCACGTAGTTGTAGAACGTGTTGGGGCTCTTCGCGATCTGCGCGCGTGCGCCGTTCACCCACACCTGTTCGAAAACAAGCCCCGCCGGTACGGGACAACGCCAAATACCGTCCGCGCCCGCCGTGAACGGTCCCAGTTTGCGCGCACCGGAGAAAACGGTTTTACCTTCCGGAGCGCCTTTGAAGTGTATCGGCGCGTCCGCGCCGGACACGTCGAGTTCTTGCGTCAGCTCGTAAACGCCTGCGGCGAAACGCACCACCGCCGCACGGCCGGCGGGGATCTTCCCTGCCGCGCGCAGTTCCTTCACTTTGGCGAGCGCCGCCTGCGGCGTGTTCACCGCGCCAGTGGCCGAAACCTCCACGTCCGCCGGTGTCGGCACCTTCAACACGCATCCGCAAAGCGCGAGCATCGCGGCCAACCCCATTGTCGTTGTCTTCAAATCGCTTCCCCCTTGATGACATCATCCTCCGCCGTGACACGTCTACGGGCGGATGCGTGAAGACGGCTAAAAACCGCTGTCAAACCCCAATAAAACCTGAATTTTGGTTGTGGATTTAAGATGGAGCCAGCAGACGGGTTCGAACCGACGACCTCATGATTACAAATCAAGTGCTCTACCAACTGAGCTATGCTGGCGATGGTAAAAACATGTCCACATTCTTACCAAAAGGTCTGCAAAAGGAACAGCGCGATAATACGACAACGCGGATGCCCGTATCAAGTCGAAACGCTCCAGAACGGGAAACGAACGCGGCAGACGTTCGCGGCAACGGTCGAGGATGCCTGGCGGATTCGGTGTCGTAGCCGGATGTGAGGTAGTAGGGGCGATGAGGGGGAGGGCGGGGCAAAAAACAGGTTCCGCCGCTCCAAGAATGATTGTCAGACGGGGGAATAACGATATTATAAGGAGGATGTTGGCAGGTGTAGCGACACGTTTTCGGCGAGACCGTGGTCGATCTTTCAATTCGGAGGTGTTCAACGATGAAGGCCAATCAGTTGGTCGTGGCGGCGCTTGCCGCCGGTTCGGTGGTTGTCTCGTTCGGCGAGGTCCGGATGGGCGGCGTAATCGGCGAGAAGTTCGATCTCTCCATCCGCGGCAATTTCATGAAGCTCGATCTTGAGAAGGACTTTTTCAAGCCCTTCGCCGAACGTCAGGGAGGGGGCGGGTTCAACGGGCTAGGCAAGAACGCCGACGCGGCGGTTCATTACGCGGCCAATACGCGTGACCCCGAGGTGATCGCCCGCAAGGAGAAGATCATCGACTTCATCGTGAAGAACCAGTTGCCGGACGGGTATACCGGGTATTTCAAGCCGGAGGCCCGTCTCGTCAAGATATGGGACATCCACGAAATGGGCTTCATTATCCAAGGGCTCATGTCCGACTACGAACTCTTCGGCAACAAGGCCGCGCTCGAGGCGGCGCGCAAGAACGTCTACTACGTGATCGACCGGTGGAAGTCCATGCCGGATAACTGGGAGATGGACTATCTCACTGACCGTGAGACGACGCTCGGTTTCGGTTACGGCGTCGCCCGGCTCTACGCGGCGACCAAGGACGAGCGGCTGCGCGATTTCCTGCGCCATGAGCGCGCACTCGATACATGGAACGATCCGATCGTGGTCGGCCGCGACAAGATGATCTATGGACAGGCCTACGGCTATACGGGAACCTGCCTTGAACAGCTCCAGCTCTACCGGTACGACCCGAAGCCGCGCTATCTCGAGACGAGCCTGCGCGCGCTCGAGTTCCAGACAAAAGGCGACGGCGTGCTGATCAGCGGCAACGGCGGCATCTGCGAGTGCTGGACAAACGACCAGGACGGCGAGGGCCATGTCGGAGAGACGTGCAATGCAACCTTCGAACTGCTCTTTTGGGACGATCTCTACCGCCTGGGCGTGGCCGACCGTGCTCTTTTGGGCGATCTCATGGAGCGCTGTGTCTACAATGCGCTCTTCGCGGCAATGAGCGCGGACGGGCGGCGTCTGCGCTACTACACGCCCTTGAACGGCGAGCGCAAATTCTGGCCGAACGACCTCTACTGTTGCCCTAACAACTTTCGGCGCGGTATGTCCCGTCTGCCGGAATACCTTTTCTACGCCGAGGAACGCTCGATCGCGGCCAACCTCTACACGGCGTGCGAGGCTGACTTTAAAGTCGCGGGCGTCAATGTGCGCATCAAGGAGGAGACCGACTATCCGAAGAGCGGCTATGTCAAATTCACGCTCGATCCCGACGAACCGGTCTGCTTTGGCTTCAAGGTGCGCATTCCGCGCTGGGTGAAGAATCCGTCCGTCAAAATCAACGGTAAGGAAGTGACCTACAAGTACAAGCCCGGGCAGATCCTCAACCTCCCGCGCGTCTGGAAGAAGGGGCATACGGTCGAGCTTGATTTTCCGATGGAGGTGAGAACCGTCCGCGGCCGCAAGCGCCAGTCCGGACGCTTCGCAGTCATGCGCGGGCCGGTCGTCTATTCGCTTGACACGAAGAAGGTCGAGGCGTTCAAGGATATTTCCGCCTACGAGGCTCAGACGATCCTGATGATGGATCCGAAGCGTCTCGTTTATCGCGCGGGCAAGATCGACGCGGTGATCTCGACGGTTGAGTGGGCGGTCGGCATTGACGACATCTCGGTCGACCAGGGCAGCTCAAAGAACGTCTGCGCTGTCCAGCTCGAGCCGTTCTGTTCGGAGAACGTGAACCTCACCTATTTCCGCGCGCCGAACATCGAAGAGGACTGCCGCGAAGAAGACGAGCTTTTCACGAAATGAAAATGCCCGTTTTCGGCAGGTGATTTCTATTTGCGGACAAGCGCCAAGCCTTGCTCACGGCCAACGGGGAGAAGGCTTCCGCGACACGGCCTATCTCAGGTGCCCCACTTCTTTGATGCGTTTTTGGCAATCCAATCCTTCGACACACGGACGGCGTCGAGATCCATGTCGACGAGCGGGGTGCAGTGAAAGATGACGCCCGAGATCGCCTTCGCTGCGAGCAGGCGAGAGGTCTGGGCAAGCTGGTTCTCCATTGTCGTGCCGGGCATCACCTTGCGTCCGCCGAAATCGTACATGTACTGTCCGAGGAGGACGGGCTTTTCGTTCCCGATGAGTTCGCGCAGCTTGCCGACGCGTTCCTCGATGCCGCCCGTATTCTTGCCGTGCCAGAACCAGAGCGTCACCTCGTCGCACAGGTCGAGTATCTCCTTCTGCTCGGCCTTGATGTCGTTGGCGTCGGAATACAGGACGACGCAGAGTTTCATCCCGCGCACGGCGAGATCATCCCTCAGGAGGCGGATCCTCTCCGCCGTCACGCCTTTGCCCGCACCGCTCCAGAAGTCGTCCATCACGAAATGCGAGAGGTTGGGCATCTTATCCGCATATTCGAAGCCGAGACGGATCTTCTCCTCGAAGGTTTCGGCGGCACTGTCGGTGATGGAGAACCCGACGCGGCGCATGTCGCGGAACTGCTTCATGTATTCCGGAAGCTCCGCTTTCGTCGGGTTGTTCGTCCAGCGGACGACGAAGCAACCCGGAATCGACATCCTCCCGCACGCCGCCGCCATGTCGATGCGCGTGTCAAAGGGAAGGTTGTACTGCTCTTTCTTGCCCTTGAGCGACTTGAAGGAGTCGCGGTGATGGCCCCACATCCAAAGACGGTCGCCGATCGTGTTACCGTACGGCACACGCTCACGCGATCCACAAAATGGGTGTCTGCATCCCGCCAACGCCAACGCTCCGCCCGCAGAAACGGACAAACCAACAAAATGCCTTCTCGTAATCATCGTGTTACAACCTTGCTTCAAGAGTTTTCTCCGCGTTTTTTAAAAAAACGCTACCATCTATAGGCTTTTCCGGCGACATGCCGGTTCCCACATTTCGACGTTATTATATGTCTTCCTTTTATTCTATCCCCTATGGCGGACAAGGAACCGTAAAAGGAGTTTTTATGGCGTTGAACATAGTGGGCGAGATTGATGACCGCGTGGCGGTGCGTCATGTGCTGATGAGCGTTTCGGACAAGACTGGCCTGGAGACCTTTGTCCCGGGTCTGGTGGCGGCATGTCCGGATGTGAAGATTTTTTCGACGGGCGGCACCTATACGGCTGTGCAGAAGATCCTTGGGGCGTCGGCGGCAAAGCATCTGGTGGCGGTCTCGGACTACACGGGGCAACCCGAGATGCAGGGCGGGCTGGTCAAGACACTGGACTTCAAAATCTATCTCGGGTTGCTCAGCGAGACCTATAACGACGCGCACAGGAGAGACCTCGCGCGCACGCAGGCCGTGGCGATCGACATGGTGGTCGTGAATCTCTACCCGTTCCAGAAGACGGTGGCGCGCGGGGACGTGACGCCGGAAGAGGCACGCACGAACATCGATATCGGCGGGCCCTGCATGGTGCGGGCCTCGGCCAAGAACTATCTGCGCGTCGTGCCGGTGACGGATCCTGCGGACTACGGCGCGTTGCTGGGCGAGTTGTCCGCGCAGGCGGGAACCGTGGGGATTGCCACGCGGCTGTGCCTCATGAAAAAAGCGTTTGCCCATACGGCGCAGTACGATGCGGCCATTGCCGACTTTTTCGCCGGCGTGCCTGAGACGCGTGTCCGAAGTACGTATGAGGTGCATGTCCATCATGATTGACCTGCACCTTCATTCGACGAACTCCGACGGTTCCGAAACGCCGGAAGAACTGGTGGCGCTGGGGCGGCGCGCGGGCGTGACGGCCCTGGCGTTGACGGATCACGACAGCATGGACGGCGTCAGTGATTTTCTGGCTGCCTGCAGGTCGGAAGGCATGACGGGAATCGCGGGCGTGGAAATCAGTGCCGCTGTCGAGGAAGGGCACGGCACGCTGCACATCCTCGGCTACGGGGTGAACCCCGAGCATCCGCTGGTGGTGGAGAATTTGGAGCGCGTGTTGGAGGGCCGCTTGTGGCGCAACGAGCGGATACTGGAGAAACTGAACGCGTTGGGGATGGAGCTGGAGTGGGGCGACGTGCAGGAGTGTGCGGGCGAGGATGTTGTGGGGCGCGTGCATTTTGCCCAGGCGCTGATTGACCGCGATTACGTGTCGTCTGTGACCGAGGCGTTTGAACGGTACCTGTCCAAGGGGCGTC
>JALHET010000125.1 GCA_022839525.1 Lentisphaerota bacterium | reverse complement strand
GGTTGACTGTTTTCACCCGTCTTGCATAATAGGGGGAGATTATAACTTCTGGAACGTTCCGTGGTTATGCCAAGGTGGCGTGCGGTCTGTTCCTGATCACGTTGCGAAAGTCCCGTGCGCGGTTCACGAGGGCTCATTTCAATCGGGGAGGGGGAAGCGATGACGATCCGGTCTGTTCATCTGGTCACAGGCGTGGCGGTTGCCCTGCTGTTCGGGGTTGCCTTGTCCGCATCCGGCGAGACGGTCACCCAGGCGGTCAATGTGTTGGATCTGTTCCGTGAGGGAAAGGCCGAGTTTCACATGGGGCCGGCTAAAGACCTGAATGATCCGCCCTCTGAGATTTTCAAGATGCGGGACGGACTGCTGCACATCAGCGGCCGCGGCTACGGCTATATGGCGACCCAGCAGGCGTTCGGGAATTACCACCTTGTGGTCGAGTTCAAATGGGGTCCGAACACGTGGGGGGCCCGCAAGACGCGCGCGCGCGACAGCGGCATCCTCTATCATGCCACGGGCCCCCACGGCGCGGTGGGGAAAACCTGGCCGGCCAGCTTTGAGGCGAACATTATTCAGGGCGGTATGGGAGATTTATTGGTTCTCAGCGGCAAAACGCCGGATGGCACGCCTGTGCCGTACAGCGCGGTGTGCGAGTTCGTCCTGGACCGCGACAAGGAGAAGTGTTGGAAGAAGGGTCAACCCCGCCAGAAGCTGACGAGTGGCCGCGTCAATTGGGAAAAGCGCGATGTGGATTGGGACGGCGCACTTGATTTCCGCGGGAAGGACGATCTGGATGCGCCGGTGGGCGAGTGGAACCGGCTGGAGGTGATCGCGAGAGGCGACACCGTGGTTCATCTGTTCAACGGCCAGGTTGTCAACGAGGCTTTTGAGCTCTCCCCCTGCGCCGGCAAGGTCTGCATTCAGACCGAAGGCGCGGAGATGTTTGTGCGCCGGTTTGAGCTTCTGCCGCTCGACACGTTCAAAGAGCCCTGGCCGCCGGTGGCGTCCTGCGCGGGAAGCAAGTGATCCGGTTATGGGAAACGCGACCTTGAATCGGGCGTTGGCCGTTGTGTGCGGTCTGCTGGCCGGCACTGCCGCCGTCACCGCGGAAGGGCAGGGGGCACGGGCGGACGGCGGCGCGGCGGCGGTGCGGATCGTGGTTGAGGGGAAGGCGGTTGCTGTTGTGGTGACCGCTGATGCCCCTCCTCCGGTTGTCCAGTACGCCGCAGCCGAGCTGGTCCGCCATGTGAAGAAAGCCACGGACGTCACGCTGCCGGTCGCAACCGAGTCGGACGTTCCCGAAGGGTATACCAGCCGCGTGTTCCTCGGCATGACGGATGCCGCGCGCAAACAGGGGATCGATGCCGGAAAACTCATGCCGGAAACGTTCGTCATGCGGTCGGTCGGGTCGGATCTCTACATTGTGGGGGAAGAGGACGGCGGCGATCCGCTCAGCCCGTCGAACTCAAAGTGCGGAACCCTGTTCGGCGTGTACGAGTTCATCGAGGCGGCTTTGGGCGCGCGATGGCTGTGGCCGGGTGAATTGGGGACTTATGTGCCTCGGGCGAAGACGGTCGGGTTCCCGGCGGTCGACCGGGTGGTTTCGCCCGCGCTGCGATTCCGCGAGTTGGCGTGGGGCAAGATGCAGAGAATTCTCCGAGGCGGGAAGATGGATCAGGAAGATATCCGCCTGGGGTTCTCGCCCGACGTGGCCCGGAGCTATGCCGGGGCGCTGTCGGTTCTGCTCCGCCGCCACCGCATGGGCGGCATGGACGCCAAACCGCCCACCTGCCATGCTTTCTCGGGCTGGTGGCGCCGCTATGGCAAGGAGCACCCGGAGTGGTTCATGCTGCGGCGGGATGGCGTCCGCGGGAGCCCTGACCCCGACGCGCCGGAAGTGGATATCTGCGTGGCGAACGAGGAGCTGCAAGACTTCATCGTCAAGCAATGGGACGGGAAGAGCGTGCTCAGGCTGGGGCCGGTGGACCGGCCGGGCCGCTGCACCTGTGCCGCCTGCCGCGCGTGGGACGGGCCGCAGCCCGAAAAGGTCCCCTGGTTCGCGAAAGTGGTCTACGAGACCGATCCCCGCGCCAAGGACGTTTTCGCGGGCGCGACGTCGGACCGCTACGCGCGCTTCTGGAAAACCATTCAGGAGAAGGCCCGGAAAAGGAATCCCGATGTGTTGGTGTCGGGATCCTTTATCTACGAGAACGAGTTCCCGGCTCCCGTCACAGGCATTGAATTGAACAAGGGCATCTATGCCGAATTTGTCCAGTGGCAGGATCCCCACCTGCGCTGGTTCCCCATGCCGGAAGAGGCTTACGCCTGGGTCAAGGAGCAGTGGCTGGGCTGGCAACGGACCGGGTTGCGGATGGGATACCGGCCGAACTATCTGCACAACGGGTATGTGATGCCCCACGTTGAGACCCGGCAGTCGGGCGACTTTCTCAAGTTCGCCTACAGGCATGGCATGGAGGGGGCGCGCTTCGATTCCCTCACGGGGCAATGGGCGGCCCATGGACTTGGCCTCTACATGCATCTGCGCCTGTTGAACAAGCCGGATCTGGAAATCGGCAAAATCCGCCAAGAGTATTTTTCGGCGTTCGGCCCGGCAGCCGGTGCGGTCGGGCGCTATTGCGGCTACTGGGAAGCGTATGCGGCGGATAATGTCATGCGGTTTCTCGATCTGTTCCAGAACCCCTTCTTCGGGTACCGCTACCGCGCGTATCCGCTGAAAGCCCACAAAGCCTATCCGGCCGACGTCTTCGCCCCCGCCGTCACGCTGCTCGACGAGGCCTTGGCCCAAGCCCGCGCCGATCCGCTGCCCGAGTATGCCGAACGCGTGGAGTTTCTGCGGGCCGGGCTCAGGCACGCCCAACTGACCGTTGGGCTCGCGGGTATCTTTGACGGGAAGAAGAATGTTCCCAAAGGCCGGCTGAAAGAGGGCAAGGACTCTCTGGCGGAACTGGTGCGGTTCCGTAAGGAGCACCAGCAGATGTATTTTTCGGATCTCTTGTGGGTGACGAGCTACTGGGAGCGTCCCTGTTGGAACGTGGACGCTTTGGCCGAGTAGGACAACGCGCAGGGCAGGGCAATGCCAAAACGGCGAGAGCATGTGTTCCGGCAGGGATAGCCTTGCGCCGCGCGTGAAATCGGGGATGCTGACCGTCTGGCCGCGGACGCGGTCGGACTTCTAGGAAATCTCGCAGATCACGCTCCATGTGGCGAGGTCATACACGTTCATGTCCAGTGGCAGCCCGTTCTGGAGGCAGTAGACCCAGCGGAGATCCATCCATAAGGAAGGCCATATGATCGTCCGGCCGACGGCGGGCTTGATGACCGTCGTGTTCATGTCGCCGGCCTCAGGCTTGATTTGGCGCCGCCAACTGCCTTCCGGAAAGTTCTCCCTCGCGTAGGCGACCATGGCCGCCTGGTTGGACGACACCGAAACCAGATAGTTTGGTTTCCATTGGCGCGGCGGCCGGGTAGACGGCCTTCCGCTTCAGATCGGTTCCGGCAGGGCGCGCGGACGCGGGGGCAGCAGCATGGGCACGTCGGCGTCGAAGGGCGGTTTCTCGAAAGCGGCATCAATGATCATCTGCAGGAGCTGCGGGTAGGCGATGCCGGCCGCCTTGGCGGAGCGGGCCAGCGCGACGTCCTCCTCCAGGCAGGGGTTGCAGTTGACCTCCAGCACGTTCGGCTCGCCGTGCTCGTCGAGGCGGATGTCCACGCGGCCGTAGCCCCAGCCTCCCAGTGCGCGGAAGGCATTGACGGTCAGGGCGGTCAGTTTTCGCGCCAACTGCGGCGGAACCTCCGCTGGGCAGATCACCGACGTGCGCTTGTATTCGACGCTGGTCTCCAGCCACTTGGCGGCATAGGACATGATGGGGGGGATGTCCGGGGGCAGTTCGGTGTAGTTGACCTCGGCGAAAGGCAGCACGCGCTGTTTGGCGCCGCCGATGATGCCGATGTTGAATTCGCGGCCCGGCAGGAAGCGCTGCGCCATAGCGGGCTGGTGGAACTCCCGGAGGATGATGCCGACCTGGCGGCGCAGGGCGGTGACCGAATGGACCACCGAGTCGCGCGTCAGGCCGACGCCGCCGTGCTCTTGCGCGGGCTGCACGATGACGGGGAAGCGCCAGGCCACACCGGACACGTCCTTCACCCGTTCCAGCAGCAGCGATTCGGGCGGCACGCGCAGGCCGGCGCCCTGCAGCAGGCTGACCGTCATGTGCTTGTAACGGCAGAGACCCAGCGCCAAGGCGTGCGAACCGGTGATCGGGAAGCCCATCATGCGCACAAGCGCCGCCACACGCATTTCGTAGAGCGCGCTGTGAACGACGTCGTCGTACTGGTTGAAAACCACATCCGGCTGCAGGCGGGTCAGTTTGCGCTGGAACCCGAGCAGGTCGTTGGCCAGCGGCAGCACCGTGACGCGGTGGCCGAGACTCCGCAACGCGCGCGCGAGGCGGCGGATGAAGGTGCGCAAATCACTGATGCTGCCCCGGTCGTCAGGAGTTTCGGGCACCGCCGCCCCGCAAGAGTTGTAAATCAAGGTGACATGCAACGCACGCTTCGCCTTCATATACACAGCTTAACACTGTTGGCGCAGTGTGCAAGAGGAAATTAGGGGCTGCGCCGAAATTCCGGGTGGGCTGCGGGATAGGTCTCCAGCCATGCGGTGAGAACCCCGGCGGATTCTGGCGGCAGGGACTGGATGGCCTTGAGGTAATCCCCTGCCGGGAGAGCCTCCGCGATTTCCCGGACATTTCCGGGGGTCGGCACCGTCTCCCGCTCACCGACCCTGTCGGTGAGCGCGCTTTTGAGTGCGGGCCACTGGCCCACAAACGCGCGGTGCTCAACATCCCAACGGCCGGAAAGGCCGAGCGTGAGGGATTGCTCCACGTTCTGGGCAAACTCGTCCAGGCGCGACAACCGCTCCTCCAAGATTTCCGCGAGACGGGCGCGCGCGCCGGCGAGGCAGGAGGAGAGGTAGACGTCGTCCCGCATGAAGGGGGCGCGGACGACACGGTACCACGCGTCGAGCGCAAGGATGTTGCCGATGTAGAGCAGGTTGTTGCGGAGCACGGGCCTGACGGCGTGATACCGGCGCGGGTCGTAGGGCGTGTCGATCATGTCCGGGAAGGCGGGCTTCGCGACGAGACGCCCCGCGCCGGTCACATCGCCGCGCCAGACCTGGCCGGCCGGGATCACGGTGCCGTATCCGATCCGGCTGGGGCCCACCAGTCCGCCCTGGCCGCCGAGAAAGATGGGCGGCTGGTTCAGCAGCACGCCGAGCGGCACGTCACCGATCAGCGAGGCCGTGGCCTTGTCCCGGTGCGGCGTGAAGTTGAAGTGGACGTAGGAGGAACCGATCTCCGAATGGTTCTTCCTTCCGGTGCCCCCCGCGATGAGGCAGTCGCAGAAATTGATCAGGCTGCCCGCGGTGACCCACGGGAAGAAAACCGTCTGCTTGACTCCGACCGAGTGGGCGAAGGAAGACTCCTCCTCGAACAGGCAGCCGGGTCTCACGTGCGCGCAACTGCCGGCCCTGAAGCCGTTGAGAAATGTGGCGCGGTTGAAGAAACCGCCCGCCAGATGGACGTCTGCGCCGAGTTGGCACTCCGAGACCGTGGCAGGCGCTTCCGCGCCGATGACACTGCCCGGGCCGATCGCGAGCGCGGCACCGCTGAGACGGCAGCCGGGGTGGATGGTCACGCCCGGCGCGATACGGTCGGGCACCACATCCGGCGCGACGTAGACCGTTTCCGGCGCAAGAAACCGCACTCCGCGCGCCTGAAGCTTTTGAAGGACAGATAGCATCATTTTTTTAACTTTCGACACTCAACGTTGAACGTTGCGCGTTGAGTGTTCATTCCTGTTCCCCTTACACGCCCAGACCTTCGGCCACGGCTTGGGTGAGTTTCGCGATGCACGTTTCAACAAGGGCAGACTCGCTGGCTTCAACCAGCAGGCGGATTTTCGGCTCTGTTCCCGAGTAGCGCACGATCACGCGGCCTGAGGCTTTCAGTTCGGCCTCGCAGGCCCTGATCGCCTCCGTCAGCGCGGGAACCTCATGGACGGGTCTCTTCTCTTTGACCCGGATGCTGACAAGCTGTTGAGGATATTCGTCCATGCAGTCGGCGAGCTGCGCGAGCGTCTTGCCCTCCTGCTTCATCATGCGCAACACCTGCAGGGCGCTGA
>JALHET010000608.1 GCA_022839525.1 Lentisphaerota bacterium | reverse complement strand
CTTGTCGCTGACCAGGTGATGGAGCTTGAGCATGTAAATCACGCCCACCACGACGCGCTGATCGAATGGTTCGCCCGTGCGGCCATCATAGAGCACCGTCTTGCCGTCTTCCGGCAGGCCGGCCTGCTTCATCATCTCCCAGATTTTTTCTTCCGGGCACCCGTCAAAAACAGGCGACGCCGCATGCAGGCCGAGCATCTTGCAGGCGATGCCCAAGTGGGTTTCGAGCACCTGGCCCACATTCATTCGGGAAGGCACACCCAGCGGATTCAAGACGATATCCACCGGCGTTCCGTCCGGCATAAAGGGCATGTCCTCTTCCGGCAAAATGCGCGCCACCACGCCCTTATTGCCGTGGCGGCCCGACATCTTATCGCCCACGCTCAATTTCTTTTTACTGGCGATAAAGACCTTCACCTGCTTGATGATGCCCGGCTCGGTATCCTCGCCGCTTTCCAGACGCAACTCCATATTTTCGCGGTCGTCCTTCAACTGGACGAACTTCGCGCTGTATTCGCTGATAATGGAGCTGATCTTCTGCTGAATGGGGCTGGGATCAATCGCAATCACATCATAGGCCGCCGCCAGCTTGCGCAGCAGGGTCTTGGTGATCTTGCGGTTGGCAGGGATGATAATTTCGCCGCTCTCGCCATTCAGCACATCCAACGGAATCTTTTCGCCGAGCAGAATGTTCGACAACGCATCCGTCAGATTTTCGGTCAGCTCCGCATTCCGCTTCTCGAAGTCTTCGTGAATTTGCTTTTGCTGTTTCTTGCGCTCATTGGCGCTCACCTTGGTGCGCTGGGGCAAATCGCGCGACGTGGTCTTCACATCCATCACGATTCCGTAGGTGCCGCTGGGCACTTTCAGCGAGGTGTCCCGCACTTCGGCGGCTTTTTCGCCGAAGATGGCGCGCAACAGTTTTTCTTCCGGCGCCAGCTCGGTTTCGCTCTTGGGCGTGATTTTGCCCACGAGAATGTCACCCGGCTTGACTTCCGCGCCCACGCGAACCACCCCGTCCAAACCGAGGTTTTTCAGGGCCTCTTCACCCACGTTGGGGATGTCGCGGGT
>JALHET010000607.1 GCA_022839525.1 Lentisphaerota bacterium | reverse complement strand
TCGGTTTTTCCATGTTTCCACTCTTCTCACAAGTTCTCACTCTCCTGGCGTGCGGGCGCCCGGAGACCGGGCGCCCGCTTGTATCAGTTATTCCCTGTGCCCTGCCAGGCCGTCTTCCAGGGCGGTGCCCAGAATGTACGCGACCAGCACAGAAAGGATGCCCGCCAGTTCTCCCGCCTCCAACGGAAAATCAGGCTTCCAGGCTTTCACCACCAGCACTACCAGACCCATCAGAGCCGCCCAGAATTTCCGGGAGCCTAACAGCACTTTCCATTTCGGCATTATTCTCTCCTTTTCTATGCAAAAAAACTTACGCGACGTTCGACTTGTACAGCGGTCTGAAGTCGTTCACCCAGACAGCCAGGTAATGGCGCACTTTCAGGCGGTGTTCGTCGTTGCTGAAAACCGAAGGCGAAAGTTCGTCCCCCGCCACGAAAATCTCAGGCGCCAGACCAAAGCGCTCCCCCACAAAAATCGCCGGCACAACGCGCGGGTCGCACACTGCCGCCCAATCGCTGTCATCCGACCAATCCGGAACGACGACCGGCACCGCGCTGCCCTTCAGCACATTGTCGTACACATAACCGCTCTCCCGCACCAAAGCGCCGGTGCACAGCTCCATGGCGGTCTTCTGCAAGGCGCGCGGGATGAGGATAAACTTTGGATTAATTGCCAGCGCCGGACCAGTACCGCGCATCTCAGCGCTGTTCTTAATCAGCATCGGCTGTTTGTACACAGCGCGGCAAGCCGCGTCCCAGGCATTGGCGCTCAGGGCGCTGGTGCCCAGGTTGGCGTGCCCGCCCGCGGTGGTGACGGCTGTGACGTTGAACAGCGCACCGGTATCCGCCATGGTTGGTCCAACGCCGCTGTTACTGCTAAAGATCGCCGCGACGAGCTTGGAAATCTTGCGCATGCCGGCAGTCGCCAGCTCGCGGGCGTAACTGCGCAACTTGCGGGTTTCATCGCGGTCAATCAGCTCCAGGGTCAGCGGGATATAGCCGCCGTACTTGGTGAAGCTGGCAGTCTCCGGGGAATCGCCAATCTCCAGCTCGGTATAATTGCCGCCTTCCGC
>JALHET010000606.1 GCA_022839525.1 Lentisphaerota bacterium | reverse complement strand
CCGTACGCGAGCATTGATATGGACTTTATGAATCTGAACCAGTCGGCGCACGGAGACCGCGAGTTCGGCTTCATCACCGCGCGCATGGACTTGAGACGCAAGGTGATCGTCGGGCATTGGGGCTGCGATGAAACGCGGGGCCGCATCGCTGATTGGATGCGCGCAGGCCTTGCCGCGGCAGACGGCAAGAAGCTTAAGGTTGCCCGCTTCGGCGACAACATGCGCGACGTGGCGGTGACCGACGGCGACAAGGTCGAGGCGATGATTCAGCTCGGCTGGTCGGTTCCGTACTACGGCATCGGCGATCTGGTCGAGTACATGAATACGGTTTCGGACGCTGACATCGACGCGCTGGTCAAGCGCTACGAAGCCGAGTACGACATCAAGTGGGGTGCCGACCGCGCTTTCGCCCTTTCGCACATCCGCGAACAGGCCCGCATCGAGACCGCCATGCGCCGCTTCTTCGAAGAGCGGGACATCAACGCCTTTACGACCAACTTCCAGGACCTCCACGGCATGAAGCAGCTGCCGGGTCTTGCATGCCAGCGCCTGATGGCCGACGGCTACGGATTCGCCGGCGAAGGCGACTGGAAAACCGCTGCGATGGTCCGCACCTTCAAGGTGATGTCCGCAGGACTCTCGAAAGGAGAAATTGGAAAGGGCGATTCGTTCATGGAAGACTACACCTACCACTTCGAGCCCGGCAACGAGATGAACCTCGGCGCGCACATGCTCGAGGTATGTCCGTCAATCGCCGCAGGCAAGCCTACCCTTGAAGTGCATCAGCTCGGCATCGGCGGCCGCGAAGATCCTGCACGCCTCGTATTCGACGGCAAGAGCGGTCCTGCGATCTGCGCAGCCGTCGTCGATTTCGGCAGCCGGTTCCGCTGCGTAATCAACGAAGTGAACGTCGTCGACGCGCCCGCTCCGTTCCCGAAGCTGCCCGTCGCGCGCGTGCTGTGGAAGCCCGAGCCCAACCTCCGCACTTCCGCGGAAGCCTGGATACTCGCCGGCGGCGGCCATCACACCGCGTTCTCCAACATTCTGACCACCGATATGATCCGGGACTGGGCCGA
>JALHET010000605.1 GCA_022839525.1 Lentisphaerota bacterium | reverse complement strand
CGGGCACACTGCACCGCCACTCGAACCGGTTCCTCAGGCAGATCGGTCCCGTGCAGAACGGTGTGATCGGGCGCATTCTCGCGGGACAGGTGTATCGCTGTCACGGTGGTATCTGGGTGCGTCCGCGTCGCCCCCAAGAGAGCAACGCCTCCTATCTCTGCAACAACTGGTATCACTTTTGGGAGATGTCCGGCGACCAGGCGACCGAGCAGGCGATCCACGAGATCGACCTCGCCAACTGGTTTATCGGCCGTTTCCCCAAGACCGCGATGGCGATCGGGGCGCGGCACCGCCGTCCCGCAGGAATCGGCAACATCTACGACTGCTGGGCGGTCGATTACGATTACGGCGATTCCGTCCATGTGCAGGCGATCGGGCGCCACATCAAAGGATGCTCGGACCGGTGCGGCACGATACTGGTCGGCTCGGAGGGTGAGGTCGCCTGCGGCGGTAAAATCACCCGGTTCGACGGCAAGCCGGTGGAGTACGATGAAGCGCGCATCAAAAACCGCCATGAGAACGGCTTGATCATGGAGCACGCCGATTTCCTCCAGGGCATCTTGTCTGGCCAACTGCCCAACGAGGGCGAGCAGGTGGCGATGTCGACGGCCACCACCATCATGGGCACGTTGTCCGCCTATACGGGCAGGACGGTGCGTGTCACGGATCTGCTGACCAATGCCGACTCCGAGTTCTACAATATGAATGCGAGGTTCACGGCTGCGGACTTTGAGCGTGACGGGGATGTCCCCCTGCCGCCGGAGGGTGTCGGCGCGGTTCCAGGCAAGGAATAACGGCGCGCCGCTGCCAACATGGGCATCCAATATCCAACATGGAATGAGCAACCGAAGAAGCGAACGGACCACTTCACCGCTTGGGTGCGGCGTAACCGGGCAACGGCACCTTTCTCGTTGCCCTGATCGTTGGGCATTCCTTGTTGGCTGTTGGAAATGGGTGTGCGGGCGAAGCCCGTATTAGGAGGCAAAGCGTATGTTCGGAACAGCTCTTCTGCCGGCGGGGTTGCCGCTGGCGTCGTTGTTCGGCGGGTTCATGGAATCGAACCTGATGGGTAAGGGG
>JALHET010000604.1 GCA_022839525.1 Lentisphaerota bacterium | reverse complement strand
TCTGCCGTATTCCAGATAATTCAGGTAGACGGCATTGTTTACATGATTGTACGAATCCAGTTCATAACTTCTGACTGACATTTTTGCACTGTATTTCATACGGTCAAGAATAGCCTGCAATCTTCGTTTTGACAATCTTCGGCGAACGCCCGTATACTTGAAGCATGATAGATGTTGCGGCCGCCGTAATCGAAAACCGCGAAGGGCGAATCCTTATTGCGCGCCGGAAGCCAGAAATTTCTCTTGGCGGTTACTGGGAATTTCCCGGCGGCAGGATCGAACCGGGCGAGACTGCTGCAGAATGCGCAGCGCGGGAAATGAAGGAAGAAATGGACGTCCACATCGAAACCGGCGACGTCCTTGCCGAAACCGTCCACGACTACGGAACAAAAACCGTCCACCTTGTCGCCGTCCGCGCCATCCTTCTTGGCGGACGCATGCGATTGCACGACCACGACGACATCCGCTGGGTAACTGTCGCCGAAATGGACGACTACCTGTTCGCCCCCGCCGACGAAGCGATAGTGGAAGCTATTCAAGCAGACTCCAAAAAGAGTGCTTCTAAAAACTGACCGATTTTTTATCAAGTAAGTTCAACTAACAAGAAGGTGAACGCAGCACGGAATCAGCGGGACGCCGGCCTTGGGTCCGGCTTCACGTGTTGCCGGACGCATGTACCGCTTTGATTCTCGATTGACCTTTTTTCCGACCTCCCGCTCTATACGCTGGGTTTTGACCGACATCGATGATACGATGACAAAAGATGGAAAGCTTGAAAGCTGCGCCTACACTGCCCTGTGCGATCTTGCGGCGTCGGGCCTTCCGGTGATCGCTGTAACGGGGCGCTCTTCGGGATGGGGCGAAGTGCACCTGCAGGAGTGGCCGATCGTCGGAGCGGTCACCGAAAACGGGGCGATTGCCTGGCATTCGCGCGGTTCGATTGTTGCACCGGACTCGGTTCCCAATACCGACTCTTCGCTCGTGCGCGCCGCCGAGGCTGCGTATCGCGCTGTTCCCCGGGCGAAGCCCGCAAGCGACAATAATCTCAGGCGCTACGATTACGCAATCGACCATGCCGAGCGCATGCGTCAGGCCATGGTCAATGCCAACCCCGATCTTGCCGCCGACAACTCCAAGTACGTCATGCGGATTACCGGCGACAACGACGAGGGCAAGGCGCAACTCGACAACTTCATCGATCCCGAAAAAACGTATCCGGTCATTGCCTGCACCTCCCGGCTCATGACCACGGGTGTGGACGCCCAAACCTGCCATTTGATTGTTCTCGACCGGATCATCAATTCCATGACCGAGTTCAAGCAGATCATCGGGCGCGGCACACGCATCAATGAAGACTACAACAAGTTCTTCTTCACCATCATGGACTTTCGCCAGGCGACTGCGCTGTTTGCCGACCCTGCTTTCGACGGTGACCCGGTGCAAATCTACGAGCCCGGCCCCCAAGATCCGCCAATCCCGCCGGATGATCCGCCGCCCGATCTTCCGCCAGGCGATGATCCGCCCGAAGAGCCCCCGTTGCCGCCCGGTCCCGGCGGCGAAGGCCCGGGCCCCCAGCCGCGTGTCCGCTACTACGTGGACAACGTTCCCGTCAGCGTGGTCATGGAGCGCGTCCAGTACCTTGACGAATACGGCAAGCTCATCACCGAATCTCTCACCGATTACACCCGCAAGGCCGTCCACAAGAATTACGCCTCCCTCGACGAATTCCTGAATGTCTGGAACGGCGCGGCGAGAAAACAGGTCATTGTCGAAATGCTTGCCG
>JALHET010000124.1 GCA_022839525.1 Lentisphaerota bacterium | reverse complement strand
AAGCTTCAATGGAGCCGCGCCAATGATGGCGCGGAAACTTCCTGAATGGCGTCACGCAGCTCCCCGTCAACGTCTAGCTTCAATGGAGCCGCGCCAATGATGGCGCGGAAACGGGCGCGGGGTTGTTGTTGTGGGTTCGGGCGCAGTGCTTCAATGGAGCCGCGCCAATGATGGCGCGGAAACCTTGCTCCCCATCCGGTTCACGAACGAATTCCCCGTGCTTCAATGGAGCCGCGCCAATGATGGCGCGGAAACATACTCGCCGGTAACACGTTGTTTATTAGCGAGTTGTGAGGCCGTTTTCGAGCAGTCAGAAAAAGAATGCCGAAAACAGTCCGTCAGGTCAAGCGAAAGGGGGGGCATAGCCGAAAAATTCAATTGTCAGAGGACAACGAGCGCTTCCCATGTTTTTCACACCACCGGACCGCTCGAATTCAAGGATTCGAAATCAAACGATCTGAGAACGCTGTTCTGGGCGCCAGACTTTGCCGACATAGGCAATATCCGGAATGGGGCGTTCCCCTTCTACGGTTCCGGCTTCAACGAGCAGGGTTTGATCTTCGCTGGCGTTCATCCGCGTTTTCAGTTCTTCAATAAGTTCCAATCTTTCCCGGGGATTGAGCTGGCAGCAGAAGACGGAGTACTGCACACGTTCACCCCAGCCGCGCATGAGCTTGAATATGCGCGCCCGGCGTCTGTCGTCTGGGATGTCGTAAGAAACCAAATAGAAACGGCGCATGACGAACCCTTCAGCGTGTGGTGATGCCTGAGTATGACGGGATTTCGCCCCGAAGGACTTTGGCAAGCAGTTTCGCCTGCACGCGGATCACGGAACGCCATGAACAGCGGTAGTCGAACACGGGGTGGGTGATCATCTGGTCAAGGCGCAGTTCATAGGCGCGGATCAGCGCTTTGCGCGCGGAGTCGTTCATGGCGCAGCCGGCGGGACTGATGACAAAATCGGGCAGTGCCACCATGCCGGTGTTGATGGCATAAAGAACCGCTGAATCGGCGACCAAGGGGCGGAACTCTTCCATGAGGTCGAGCGCCAACGCGGGGCGTCCGTGGCGCGGACGGTGCAGGAACCCCCAGAAGGGGTCCAGGCCTTCGGCGAGCAGGGCGACCGTCGTCTCTTTGGCGAGCAGGGCGTACGCGAATGAGAGCATCGCGTTGACCGGATCCTTTGGAGGGCGGCGGTTACGCGATGTCGGCGAAAAGTTTTCACGGGCCGGACCTTCGGCAAGCATAGTGCCAAAGTTCGCGAAATAGAGCGAAGCGATGGAGCCTTCGACGCCCATAAGCTGGTCAACATCCGCGCAGGCGTCGATCTGGGCGATCAGGCGGCGCATGTCGGCAAGGGGGGCGTCAATGTCGCTGGTGGTGTTCCGACGCAACAGGGTTCGTTGGTTCAGCGCTTTTGCGCGGACAAAGGCACGCGCGAGCGTGAGGCGGCGTCCGTCGTCCGCTGCGGCGGCGAACTGCGCGGCGCGGTCATAGGCGTTGCGCAGGCCGATGCCGGCGGTGACGCCATAGAACCAGTGTCCCATCGAGAGGTGGACGACCGGGATGCCGCGTTGGCAGAGCAGGTGGAGGCATTGTGCGGAAACGGAAATATTGCCGCAAAGTACCAGTTGGGAGACGTTTTTCAAGGGGAACATGCCGAGTTTCGCATGACCTTTTTCAACAGACAGGGCCTCACCGGATTTGCCGACACGGGCGCCCTGTTCCTGCACGTAAAGCGGGAGGGCGTCGTCGCGCGCGGGATAGAGACGGCGGATGTCTGGGGTCTCCCCTTGGTGTCCGCTCAGGAGGTTCGTTTCATCCGGGAGGCAAATGCCCGCCAATGAGCAGGCGATACACTTCGGCGAGTCAGTAAGGGGTTGTGGCGGATCGGTGTTGTTGGCAACGGCACGGGCTTCTGAGATCAGGTGCAAGGTACGGGCTTCCAGTTCGGGCGTGAAATCGACGCGGACACGTCGGCGGGACGCGGCAAAATAAAGCATGCCGAAGTCGGAGGCGTGGCCGTGCTCGCGCAAGAGAAGTCCCTGGCACATGAGCTGGACGCGTTCAGGCTCATAGCAGCGTTGGGGCGTGGGCGGGACGCTGCCGCGTTTGGTATCCACAGGCACCGCCTGACCCGCTTCGAGTTCCAACAGGTCGATCTTACCGGACAGTCCCAGGGTTTCGGAGCCCAGCGAGACCGAGCGGGCGATGACGGGCGGGTCGTCGGAGTCTGCAGGCGGGGGCGGCAATGGATCGTTTTCGCCGTCGATGCGGGAATGAACGGAACGACCGTGGATCGTGTAGTCATTATCCTCCCACCGCTCCCCGACAAACATGAGGTGGAAAAGACGCGGGCAGTATGCGTACTCATTCACCATGCGCACGGGCAGGATGGCGGGTAGTTCGCTCATCGTGAAACATCTCCAAAATACGGGTTCGGGCAGTACCCCTGCCGACGCCTCATCCGCTTGCCTCCGGCACAGGGGCGAAGAGACCGAGGCCGAAGTAGCGACCTTTACCTATGCAAATCGGGCCTCTGACCGGTTTCGAGAACTCTATGCGGCAATGAAGGCGGCGAAAACGTCTGCACTGCTCCGGCGTGGTGTAATTTATTGCAAGATCAGTTCCTTGGAGGAAACCACTTCCGCGCCAATAGATGCGGGTGTCCCCGACCACTGCTGGCGTGAACCCGCTCTGAAGCAAGGCTTTGCGCAGGAGTGTTTCAATGCGCAGTTCTAGTTTCTCCACTATCGATGCTTTCTCCTGAGGAGAGAGCATTGCTTCATTGAGTTTACGCCTCAACTTTCTCGGGTCGTCATAGCCTGGCAACACAACGGGTGTGACTGATTCCCATGCGCATCCTTCAGACAAGTAGTCGGCTATCGCATTTTCGCGTGGTGACGCTCTACACAAAAAGGCGACGGGGGCACCACTTTTTTCGTCGATCAGTTCTTGGCCTTCGAGCGCACGAACAATCGCATTGAATTCGGAAGCAGGAATTGCACCGCAGACGGTGACCAGTACACGGCGGATTGAGCCGATCGTTCGCCCTTTGGTTTTGCCGCGAAATTCGATCGATGGGAGTGCTGCGGCGCGATACATGTTGCGCAATGACGGAGCATCCCGCCAAGTTGCAAACCCTTGCGGGCGGTGTCATAAGATGCGAAAACAGTGTTGTCGAGTTTGCGGAGTTCAAACACGGCGTATGGCGGCTCAGCCATTTCGGATGACTTACGGTACTCACGGATGGCGTATGCCGCAAGCGGACGAACGGGACAGAAGATCGCATCCTTTTCAAGGCTGATGCGATTGCAAAAAGCCGTGTACCGCTCACGTAAATCCGCCAGTGTTCCCCGAATGGGCACACGCAGCGGGACACCTTCGCCCATTTCCGCAGGAAGCCACTGTTCACCTGCCAGTGTTTCTGCCTCTCTCTGAGAGATCAATGCGGCATCCGCCACAACCATGTCGATGCCCCAGCCGAAAGCGGAGATTGCGCTGACGATTCGCTTGCATGCAGACAGGTCGAATTCGTCGGTATCGGTCAGTGGCCAGAGGTAATGCACGACGGCATCCTCATGCAGGCGCGTGGGGCGTACATTTTTTTTGACACGCTCGGCGTTTTTGTTGTCCTTATCAAACCACAAGTCGCCATCGTTGTTCGGCACGTAGAAGGATGCTCCGTACCGAGGTTGAATGGCCGCAGGCGGCGTGGCGACGATGACGGGCGTCGGCTGACGCTCCAGCCATTCGAGGACACCACTGGCCTCCGCCCTGTCTTGTCGGGCGGAGGCGTTGACCAGAGCTTGGAAGAGGCGTAGCGGCGAAGGCGGCCATTCCGGCTCGTCCCGATCGTCGCGTCCGTGGAACTCATCCAAGAGGAATCGTACGGAGACAACGAGGTATTCCATTATTTATCGCCCTTTTTCTTCGCCTCATCAATGATCGCTTTAGCCGTGCTTTTCCCAAAGAGAACAGGCTTACTGTACTTCTTGCAGTCAACGCCAAATTCTTCGGCAGCCTTTTGTGCAAAGTCAAGAGCAGCATCATGCGTGACGGTTACATCCGTGCGGCGACCATCTGCGTGAACGGCTTTGAATTCGCGTGGATTGTCAGGGTCAAGGGTGAGGATCGTGCCTTGGCGATAATAGGCGAGCGGGAGCTTTGTGAAAGCGACCAGCGCGAGACCGAGGATGTAGCGTTGCAATTTGATGGTGTTCGCAGGCGTATCAGCGGCCAGCAGACGCAGGGCGGAGAGCGCTAGAACCGCATCACGGCGGATGCCGCCGTCAGCCATGACGCCGCCGTGCGTCTGGGTCGCCAAGGCATTGACAAATCCTGTTGCGGAAAGCGGGTTTTTGGTGTTTCCGTCAGCCTTTGCGGCATCATCTGCGGAAAGAACTCCTTCCCCAACATAATCAACTGGGGCGATGTAAGTCGCCGAGCGCGTGAGTTTGCGCACATCATAGGCTCTTACTGTTGATGCTATGAGACGCGGAAGTTTCGCCTGTGTGTCACGCGAGTCCCACACCCCGAAGACGATAGAGGTGGGCGCGATTTTTGCAAGCGGCAGTGCATTGTTGTTTTGAAGGATGGCTTGGAAGGCAGCGTTCAGGTCATCCTTAAGTTCTGAGCAACGTGCGATGGCGTCACCCGCACGATGGCCGACATCCAACAGGTTGACTTCCTTGTTGCCGACCTTGATCACGATCTGTGGCACGAGGGCGGAATACCGCTCCTCCTTGAACATTGGCTCGATGCGGTTGGCTTGCGATCCGACACTGTCGATAAGGCAGACGTTGCGTCCCGTTCGGTCTCTCTGGTTTTCCCAGTCGATGTTGTAACCGATGTCGGCATACGTGGCTGGGAAGAACACGGCGTCCGCCCCCTCGGCGGGTATGAGGTGTTCACGAATGACCAAAGCGGCAGGGCCGTCAGCCTTGATGAGGTGATCGAATTGAGTGTTTGTGTCGCTCATTTTACGGATTCCTTTTTGTTTGGGGTTGGATGGGTTTTGCGGTTAGAAAAGCTTTGTGTCTGCGCTGGCTGGTTCTGAACCAACTTTCAAAACGGTAGGCGGGCTGGGGTCCCGTCTGGATCACTCCGTTTACGGCAGCGGCGAGAAGAGAGATAGAAATCGGGGCTTCCCAAAGGGAGTACTCGAACTGCCGAGTATCAACCGGACGGGGAATTGCACGTTGGAGCCCTATCAGGCACAGGAACTCCACAGCCGGAGCCGCGAGGGTCTCTAGGCCGAGATCGTTTAGCGAAAACCCAACGTCGCGGGCGTCCGCGTTTGGCCCGCGGTTAGCGTCAAAGCAGAAAGGCTCCACCTTCTTGGTTGGATCCGTTACTTCGAATGCAATATGGAAGTCAAAAAGTATCCGATTACCTTTTGAAGTATCCATCGCCTTTTGCATAGCTTGGGCGATACGTAGCACTTCCATTTTTCCGGCCCAGGTTTTGAGTGCCTTAGTTGAAGGTGTTGCAGTTTTCCACCAATCAATACGGAGGCAGAATGGTTCTGCGATGTAAAGTGGGGAGGTTTTGGTATCGCTATGGTCTAGTGCAGTGATGCACCCATTCCTTACGGTTTCGAACAGATCAGCGAGTGTGGTTGGCGCATGGATGAGAAAACGGTTACCGTCGAAGTGGGCGGTGGCTTCGGGATATAAGCGTGAGGCAAGTTCGAAGAGACCGCAGCAGGCAAAGTAGTGACCGGGGTTGAGCGGATTGAGCGCGAGACTCATAACATTCGATCCGCATGATGAGCGCGCCGCGAGAACGATCGGCGAAGTTGGTGCGGTCTGCGTCAGAAGCGTGTCGTCTGCCACGATCCCTGCGCTGGCGGCGTAATCGGCAGCGCGGAGGATGCTCTCCAGATAGGCAAGGCCCCAGCGTCCGTAGGTGTTTTGAAGTGTTGCGAATCGTTGCGGAACTGCATTGGCGACTTCAAGCGACTCCGAGGGCGAGCGCTCGGGATCGAAAATTTCTTTTACGGGAAAATGTGGTCGTGCACGACCGTGATGCGCAGCTATGATGTGATCTGCTAGGTCGGTGGCGGGTGAACCGCTTGCTTGCCTGAAGAGCGAGCCGAATTCATGGCGGTAGGTTTCAGCGATTGCAAGGGCACAGCCGGATGACTTGGCGAGTACAGTTTCGGGATAACTTCGGTTGCCGATGGAGCGTTGCCACTGGGCGCGAGCCTTCCCGTCGTCGTGATGTTGGGCGGCGTCAACAATGGCCGCCTGAATATCGGACGGCAGGCCGAGTTTTGCGGCGATGGCACGGACGTTGGCGGTGACGTCGACGGCGTGATCGGGCAGACTGACGGCACCTTTGACGTCGTTGAACGGCAACTTGTCCTGGGGATCGGATGGAGCAAACCAATGGCGGTATTTGGGTTCGTCGTCATTCTCGTCCGTCAGGTTGAGCGAGAAGTCAGCGGTGGCATCACGGGTGTCGGTTTCGCGACGCTCGATTTCGGAGACATCGAGCGTTGCGCCATCGCCGGTAAAGAGGCCATCTTGCAAGCCGCCGAGTGACGTGGGGAGAATGAGGGTGGCATTGGCGAGTTCATCCAGAGCACGTTCTTTGTCAAACTTGGACAAGGGAAAGAGCAAGACGGATCCGCAATCGTCAATCAACCAGGCATTTGGCAGGTCGTCCTTCCCCTTGATTAATTTTTCGAGAGTGCCAACGATCCGAGTCGTCGTGTCTCTCAAGAGCTCACGAGGTTTAAGCGGGAACCGCTCAATGAAATCATTGGGATCGATTCTGGCATCAAAATCGCGGTCATCGCGCCAAGCTACATGCGTTTCAGGTGGTTGCCATTCGGCTTCACCGTGCAGATAAGGGGCGACGGGCGGTCGGGCTGCAATGGGCTCTCGAATAGAGGTCAACGCCCATGCATCGAACTGAATTTGCGTGGCAACGCGGATTGTCGGAGAGGGTGAGAATGCGGCGGCACGTTCGTCAGCAGGGAGTTTTTCGAGTGCGTCAGGAGATGCGTTATAGACATCTTCCTTATCCGTGGCATCGGATTTCGGCAATTGCTTGAGCAGTGCTAATGTTGCGGCGCGAGCTTTTTCCATCGCTCCGAGTTTCTTGTTTTCGATGTCGAATTTCTTTTCATGGAAAACAGTAATGGTACTATCGTTTCTTTTGCCAAACCGGTTCACGCGGCCGAAACGTTGTGCCATTGACTCGTAGGTGGAAAGATCGCAGACGCAGTGATCGGCGGAGATGTTCACGCCGACTTCACCGGCAGAAGTACAGACGAGGAAAACGGGAGATACGTCCGGTGGACTTTCTGGGTCAAGAAACCGCTGAAAACGCATGTCGTTTACAAGTTCATCGCGTTCCTTGCCGCGCATTGTTCCGGTGAGCTTGATTACTTGGCCCTTGTGTTCGCCTTTGTCGAGTGCGGTGGCGATTTTCAGCGCGTTATCGACTGAACGTACAAACACGAGAATCGAACCGTCGAGCGTTTTAGCTTTTTCCGGTATCAGGTCTTTGAGATGTTTCTCGTCGTCAACAGCAATCAGCGAGAGTCGTTTGACGGCTTTGAGGCGTTTTGTGACCGTTCGATTTGTGCGATCATCGTCCGTAAGCGAAAACGGTGTGGTTTCGGAACGTGTGGTTGCGGTGAGCGCCATTATGCGGATGGGCTTCAAATCTCGCTGAACTTTTGCTGGATCGTCTAGGCCGTTTTGCTCTGTGTGAATTTCCTCAATGAGGGTTTGAAACGCAGGTTCGAGGTGCGCTTCGTCGTGGACGATCAGTGCATCTTGCCCGAGGAATCCCGCATACAGCGGGCGTGTTTTGAAACCGGAGGTATAACGGCTGAAAAGCAAGCCGCTGCCGATCATATCGACTGTTCCAATGATGACGGCGGGACGCGCAGGGTCACGCCGCCACTCCCCATTATCGGCAAACTGTCCGCGTAGCGTGCTGATGGCGAGTGGGGATTCGCAGGGTAACGCGCAGAGATTACGTAGACTCTGGTTGAGATCGGCAAGACCTGGATCCTTAAGCGCCTCGACCAGTTTCTGAGCTTCCGCTGTCGTTTGGTCGACAACGGTACGCCGGTTTACAACGTAGACCAAGCGCCGTGGAACTTTATACGGGTGAGTCGCGAGGGCGATCATCCAGATGGTTATAACGGAGGTTTTGCCCAAGCCGGTGGGGATTGAAACCGAATTGGGGATTTTTCCGGTGATGAAACACTCATAGAGCGCACATTGCCAAGGGAAAGGCAACTGCCCGGTCGCTTTTTCAAACATGCTGGCGAAATCATTCATGGGGCTCTCCGACTTTAACAGGATGTCGGCACAATACACCTTACGCATTTAACTGGCAAGCGCTTTCACGTATTAGTCTGAAAATCTTCTGTGCGCTTATGAAATGCGTAACGATGACATGAGCCGCCGGGCGGATTCCCCGCCGAAAGGGATGCGCGACTGAGCAGCCACTCCCCATCCGGGGACAGGATTTCTGGACTTGTCCGCCGTCCTCTCTTTCCGGCCATGGCCTGGCCGTGAAACAAAGGGCGAAGCGGTCTGGAACATGTGAACGCTCCGGACCGCTTCAACTCGGGAGACCCTTACGGCAACTCCTGCGCCTGGAGGCGGAAGAAGAGCCGCGGGTGGTCCTTCCCGTCGTTCGCCCTCCACTGGCCGCTGCCGGCGGGCGACTCGATCATCGGAATGAGCGCGGCAGCGGACCAGTCGGTCAGGTTCTCGGTTGCCAGGATCTGCAACACCTGAATCGCGTTTGTGAAGGCCGCGGGCGAGACGATGGCGTCCCCGCCGGCCGGTTTGGCCAGCGTCAGAAGCGGAACCGTCAGAGGCCCGGACGCCGTGTCCGTCGCGAAGCGGAACAGGTTGGCGACGCCGTCCGTGGCTTCTTCCGACAACCCGTAAATCCCGTTGTTGCTCGCCCAGACGTCGTAGGGTCTGTTGCTCTGGTACTCGTAGCATCCCATGTCCGTGGCGGGGCCGGAGACCCTGCGGTTCCCCGCCAGGTCCTGATTGTAGTGCGACTGTGAGTAGTCGGCGGCGTTGATGCACGGCGAGGAGCCTTGCAGCGAGTAGTCGCCGCCGGCCGCGTTGACGAAGGCCGGGGCATCGGAGATGCAGCCGTTCCCCGTGAGCGAACCGTCCGGCAGGCAGAGATGCGAATAGAAGTTTTCCTGGTAAACGTTGGCGTTCCCGAGATCCGCGCTGTTTCCGGTGATAATGGAGTTGTCGGCACCGCACCCCCCGATGCCGCCGCCATCGCCCCCCATGTTTCCCACGACGACGCACCGATCCAGCGTGGCC
>JALHET010000603.1 GCA_022839525.1 Lentisphaerota bacterium | reverse complement strand
AGAGGATCGGTCCGGCGAACCCGCAGGATCGGGCGAGCCGGATTGGGTTGGTTTGTGAACGTGACGCGACTGTGCAGAGGTAGCGGCGGGTCTGGTGTTTCCTCTTCCCATGCACGCGGTCGATGCGCCAGTAGCGCGTCATGTTGGCGGGCGGGCGGATCAGTTCGGGTTGTGTCGCGGTAACTGTGTCCATGTCAGTTGCCCCCTGTTCCGTATGTGTTGGGCCGGTAGTCTTCGGCGTCGTTGACCCCGGCCGCTTTGAGCACGAGGTATCGGACGGCGTCGATGGGCAAGATTTTCGGGCAGTTGGTGACGCCCCATTCGACCGCGCACTTGGCGATGTCCTCGAAGGTGATGCCGTCGCCGTTGTCGCTGGACTCCCAGCGTTTCTTGAACTGTTGCGGGGTCATTTTGCCGCTCCCTGTTCCGCGAGTTTGTTTGGAACGTCGTGGTGGGCGTCGGCGTAGACAAGGCCGGTGCCGAGGCCGTGGAACGCTCGGCGGCACGCCTCGATGGTGTTTCCGCTGGTCAGGACGTTGTCCACGAAGTAGGTTCTGCGGAGCGGCACGAGCGAACCGTCCGGCCTTCTGCGGATGCCGTGTTTTTCCGGCGGGATGGGCGGCAGCCGTTTGCGGTGTCTTTCGCAAGCCGACTCGATTGTTTCGTACCGGGTGAGCACGTCGAAGACTTCCGCGTGAGGGGAATAGAACGCGATGGCGCAAGCCAGCCGTGTGTTGGCGTCTGTCCTGCCCATGTGGTCGGGTACTGGGATGAGGTTGCAGTGCTCGCCGTCGATGAGCCGCGCCATTTCGCGTGCGGCGGCTTCGAGCAGGTCGCGGTCGCATTCCGGGGATTTGATGAGTTGCGCGAGGGCGCGCGCCTCCGCTTCCGCGTTGGTCAGCGGGCGGCTGCCGGGGCTGACGTAGCGCCGCGCGGCCTTGGTGGTGCGGTCTTTACATGTGGATGTCATGGTTGTGTTCCTTTCTGGCGGGGCAACCGCCTGTTGGCACTCGGTTTCAACAGGCGGGTGTCCGCCGATCAGAGGGTCGCCGTGGAAGCGAGTTTGCGGGAGATGCGTT
>JALHET010000602.1 GCA_022839525.1 Lentisphaerota bacterium | reverse complement strand
CGTGTTGCTTGAGGTGTGCGGGCGATTGGCTTGGAAACGGGTGGATGTGACGGGGCAGGTGTGCGTCAACTGCAGATTGTGCGCGGGGACATGTCCGGTGGATGCGATTGCGGTGCCGCGTCCGGCTTTGACCGATGCGGCGCGCGACAGGCAATTCAGGCGTTTTCTGGCGATGCTCGCGCTGTCGCCCGTTTTGATCGCAGGGGGCATGGTTACGGGATGGTTGGCGGGCCCGTTTGCCGCACGGGCGCATCCGGATGTGGCCGTGGCCGGACGGCTGGCGGAGGCGACACCCGCCGATGAGGATCTCTATCCTGAAATAGAGGCGTTCAAGCGTACGGGAAAGAGCCTCGAATGGGCGGGGGAACGGGCGGAGAAAACGACACGCCGGTTCCGCACGGGCTGTATGGGCGCGGGTTTTTTCATGGGGCTGGTCATTGTCCTGCGGGTGTTGGCGCTGACGCGGCTGCAACGCCGCTCGTCACACGAGGCGGACCGTGTCCGGTGTGTGGCGTGTGGCCGCTGTTTCGCGGCTTGCCCGAAGAACGTGCGCGGAACGGCTCCCATTGCGGATTGAGAAAACATCAGGGCGCGGCTCCGTCTTCATTCACAATCTCGTAGAGCATGGTGGCGGTGTCGGGATTGGCGTCCACGGCGGCGGTGAAGGTGAGCCATCCGCCCGTTTCGCGCGCGGGGATCTCTGCGAGGCGGCGCCCGCTGGTCGCAAGCGGGTAGACGTGATGCTGTTGGGCCGGTTTGACGGCAAGACGGATACTGGCCTTTCCGTTGCGGACAAGATGGGGTTTCCCGCCCCAAGCCAACAGGGTTTTACGCGACTTTTGGGCGTAGCGGATCCCGGTGTTTTGCACATCGGTGAGGTGTGTCAGGAGTAAGCGCGCCGACTGGGTGACGGGCTGGCCGTCGAGGGAGCTGACCCAGACTGTAGCGGCGGTGTCGCTTACGGTGAAGCTGAGTGCGCCGGCGTCCACGGTGCCGCTCTCGGCAAAGCCGCCGCATGTGCGGGGCGTTCTGATCACGATCATCCCGCTCGTTTTGTCGAGCGTGATTGCGCCGTCGCCG
>JALHET010000601.1 GCA_022839525.1 Lentisphaerota bacterium | reverse complement strand
AGTTGAAAATGGTACACGCTCTCGAGAAAAATGCAAAATGGAAGGGCCGGAAGGGTCCGGTCGTGCTCGTGATTATGGACGGGGTTGGATACGGGAAATACGAGGAAGGAGATGCGGTTGCCCAGGCGCACATGGAAGCGCTCGCTGACTTTCGGAAGAACTGGCCGACGACGAAGCTCAAGGCACACGGGACGGCGGTAGGGCTCCCCTCGGACGAGGACATGGGAAACAGCGAGGTCGGCCATAACGCGATCGGCTGCGGCCGGGTATTCTCGCAGGGAGCGAAACTTGTGTCGAATTCGCTGGAAACCGGCGCGATGTTCGCCGGAGAGACCTGGAAGAAGCTCGTCGCGAACGTGAAGAAAACCGGCGGAAAGCTTCACTTTATCGGGCTCTTTTCGGACGGAAACGTCCATTCGCATATCGACCACCTGAAGGCGATGCTCGTGCAGGCGCAGAAGGAAGGGGTCAAGACGGTGCGGATCCACGCCCTCCTTGACGGACGCGACGTGGGCGAAACGAGCGCCCTCGAGTACATCGATCCGTTCGAGGCATGGCTGAAAGGCCTCAATGCAGGCGGCGCGGACTTCCGCATCGCCTCCGGCGGCGGACGCATGTACATCACGATGGACCGCTACAACGCCGACTGGTCAATGGTCGAACGCGGCTGGAACACGCACGTGCTCGGCAAGGGCCGTCTGTTCTCAAGCGCGCACGAAGCGGTCGAAACCTGGCGCAAGGAAATCCCCGGCATTATCGACCAGGACCTCAAGGAATTCGTAATCGCCGAAAACGGAAAGCCCGTCGGAACGATCGAAGACGGAGATTCGGTAATCTATTTTAACTTCCGCGGAGACCGCGCGCTCGAGATGACCGCCGCCTTTGAAACAGGGGCGGACTTTGACAAGTTCGACCGCGGGCGAGTTCCGGCTGTGGAATATGCGGGCATGATGGAATACGACGGCGACCTTCATATCCCGTCGCAGTACCTCGTCACCCCGCCCGCGATCGACCGCACTATGGGAGAATACCTTGCGGCAACCGGTGTGCGCACGCTCGCCATCAGCGAAACCCAGAAGTACG
>JALHET010000600.1 GCA_022839525.1 Lentisphaerota bacterium | reverse complement strand
TCTCAAGGCTGCGTCGGCCGTCACCCTCGGCCGGATACAGGCATCCGAATACGCCCCCCGGCTCGCCCTCGATCTCGCCGCAATCAATCTCGCCCCCGTTGCCTCGAACAGCCGCGCCCAGGAAACCCTTGCCCTCGGACTCGTCACCAGCCTTCAGGCGATGAAGGATCCCGCCGGTTTCGAGCCGGTGTTCCTCGCATCCCTCGGATGGTATTCAACGGTTTCGAAAGTCAAGGAAACGGCGAAAGAGGCGATCAAAACGATGGTCGATGATCCTACCGACAGCCTGACGAACATTCTGGGTTCGAATCCCGATATCACCGTAAAGCAGGCGGCCGTCGAGGCGGCGTTTGCCTCGAAAGCTCCTGCCGAACGCAAGCTCGCTCTGCTGCGCAAAGCGCTCAGGATCGGTCTTGACCGGGTTTCTCCCGACGTCGCCGACCAGCGCGCGACAGCCCGCTTCAGGACAACGGTCATCCAGAACCTTTCCTCCCTCGCCGACAAAGCTCCCGAAACCGTCCCGATGCTGATAGAAATGGTTAAAATGGACAAGAGGTCCGACGCCTCGAACGACGAAACCCTTGCGGCAATTGTCGCCCTCGGCATCAACGGTTCGGACGACGCGGCGCGCTTTCTTTCCGAACGGCTCATGAGCTACAACAATCTGGAGCGGAGCGACGGCAATACCGTGCGGGACAAGTCGCTGATTCGCCAGTACGTGGTCAGCATGAAGGCGAGCAAGAATCCTCTCGTCCGTCCTGCCCTGCTGGACGCTTCGCGCAGCGACTACGATTCGAATATCGCCCGACTCGTCACCGATGCGCTTACCGTCTTCAACTGATTTGCAAATGACTTGCATTTTCCGCCGGCCTTGCGTATAGTCAAGGGATCACTGAAGCAGGGCTTCATTGATCCCGTCACTGAAGCGCTGCTTCAACGTCTGTTTCTTGCCGGAGGAAATGCTGTGGCCGACACGCAAGCGCGGCACGGTCCCGTGGCCGTGCGCTTCGATTCCGTAGATTTTTCGTACGAGCGGATTCCCGTTCTTTCAAACGTATCCTTTCATATCCACCAAAACGAATTCGCC
>JALHET010000599.1 GCA_022839525.1 Lentisphaerota bacterium | reverse complement strand
ATGAATGGGATGGTGGTGACGTATGAAAATGATTAGCCGGCTGATCCTTTCCGCAGTGTTGTCCGTGTGTTTTTCCGTGACCTGCATGGGTGCGGGGGCGCCCCTCGCGACCGTGAACCTCAAAAGCACCACAACGGGCGGGAACTGGTCGGACACCAACCTTTGGGACGCCGCGCGCGAACCCCGCACCGGCGATGATGTGAAGATCTACCCCACAGGGCCGATCGACATCACGCTGGACAAGGACGTTGCGGTCGATTTCTACAGGCTCGATTTTGGCCCCGCCGCCGCCGGCGCGTCGCTCCACTTCTTCGGAGACGGCCACACGCTGCTCATGCCCACCTCCCCGACAGGCGCCTATCACTTTGACGAGCCGTTCCATTTCCGCCCCATAGATAGCGGACACATCTTCTCGCTGGAAAGCTACTACCTGAGCGCGGCCGACCGCACGAACGCCCCGGTCATCAAAATGACAAACCCGCAATTTCTCCTGTCTGCGGATACAAATAAAAAGACCACCCTGACATTTGAGAAGGGCACCTACAACACCTACGATCCGGAAGGCACGCCCGTCGCGGGTCGTTTTTTCGTCATCGGCGGCGCCTGGATGCCGGCCGAAATCGTTTTCCTCGAAGGGACGTCGCTGCGGGCAGGTTCGGTCATGTGCAAGATGAACAACGACGGCGACCGGCTCGCGTTCCTCGGCGGGACGCACCGGTTCTTTGGGAAGTTCGAATTCTGCGGTATGGGCAGCCGCTTCAAGCGCAGCGTTTACCTCGACGTCGCGGGCGGTGCAGACCTCGCCGTCCAGTCCCTCGAATTCGGCACCATCAACGCGTACCCTAAAACCAACGACGTGAAGGAAATGAAATTCTATCTGCGCGTTTCGGACGGCGCCACGCTGCGCACCACGGAGGGCAACATCTCTTTCCCGCAGGGTTTCCTGTTCCTGCACATGACCAACGGCACGCTCCGCAGTTCGGGCAGCGTCAATTTCGCCTCCGACCTTCTCACCACACAGAAGGTGGTCGCCGTCAATTCCGTGATCGACATCCCCAACGGTACGGGCTCCTTCAGTTACGCAGCCC
>JALHET010000123.1 GCA_022839525.1 Lentisphaerota bacterium | reverse complement strand
GGAAATGGTGTGGATGAGGGTGGGCAGGTAATCGAACAGCGCGACGATCTGGCTGACGATCAGGGAGCCGAAAAAGAAAACCATGGCGCCGGCCGGGATCAGCAGGGAGAGGAACAGGCAGGGCAGCGCCAGCAGGTGCGAACGCCGCAGGCGCGCGTGGAGCCACTGGTAATAGGGCTTGAAAATCAGCGTCAGGATCAGGGCGACCAGCAGCGGCGTGAGCACGACCGAGATGTAGGAAAGCAGGGCGTAGGCGCTCCAGATCAGCAGGGCCACGAAGGCAGCCACCAGCGTCGCGCAGAGCGCCGTGATGCCCGCCGCGATGATGCCCTGCTGGCGCTCGGTGAACGCGATCGGTGTTTGCGGGCCGGGCGGGGTGCGGTGAATGGTCATGGCGGGCTTCTCCTTAACACGCAACGTTCAACTCTCAGCTTGTAAAACCAATGGGCTTCGGCAGTCTGCATCTGTTCTTCCCACTTGAACGTTGAGCGTTGACTGGCGGCGGTGCGACACTTTGCCGCCGATGAACGCGCGCTCTGTACTCACAACCGCATCCATGATTTCCACCTCTCAAGCGCCGAACACGACAAAGACATCCCAATCAAACGTGGTGAACGGTTCGGTATAGAATGCAGCACCCATCGCTCCGCCGATCGCATACTTACGGATAACCCCGGCGGCCACCATGTCGTTCAGGACGGCTATTGCCTGCTTCATGCGTCGTCTCCCAGCCCGTCTCCATCAAAGCTGTCGCCAGTATACACCGTGGCCTCTGCCGTGTAAACCGCCGATTCTTTTGATCCCGTAAACGGTTGGCGTCGGGGATATACAGGTGTGCGCGAGAAGAAACGGAAGGCGTTGATCTGCCATCAGGGGGGGAGCGTTCTTCCCTCTTTACCGCTTCGGCAGATGGATGCAGGCGCCGTGGAACGCGTGCGCCGCCTCCATCCACGCCTCGGAGAGGGTCGGGTGGCAGTGGATCGTGTTGCCGATTTCGTCCATGGTCAGCTCGTTGCGGATGGCGAGCGCGGCCTCGGAGATCAGTTCCGTGGCGTGGCACCCGACCGCCTGCGCGCCGAGCGCCTGGCCGGTAACCGGATCGCAGACCCACTTGACGAAGCCATCGGTCTCGCCTGCGGCCATGGCCTTGCCGAGCGCGGAGAAGGGGAAGACCGCGGTCTTGACCGCGATCCCGAGCTGCTGGGCCTTGGCTTCGGTGAGGCCGGCGAGACCGATCTCGGGCGAGGTGAAGATGCAGGAGGGGCAAACCTTTTCGACCTTAGACGTGAGGCCTGCGGCGGCTTCGGCGGCGGCCACGCCCTGCTGGGTGGCGGCGTGCGCGAGCTGGATCGAACCGGTCACGAGGTCGCCGACCGCGAAGATTGAGGCGACATTGGTGCGGCCCTGCGCGTCCACGGGGATGGTTCCCCGCTCGTCCACGTTCACGCCAGCGCGGGCGAGGTCGAGGGCTGCGGTGTTGGGGCGCCTGCCGACGGCCACAAGCAGGACGTCGCCTTCGACGGTCTGGTCTTTGTAAGTGCCGGTGACCTTATCCTTCTTGACCGCGATGTTGGTGAGGGGCGCGCCGGTGAGGATCGTGATGCCGAGCGCCTCCATGCGCTTGCGCAGCACACGGCGCACGTCGCGGTCGAGCACGATGACGATGTCCTCGAGCATTTCGACGACAGTGACCTTTGTGCCGAGCGCGGCGGCCATGCAGGCGAACTCGCAGCCGATGACGCCGCCGCCGAGGATGAGCAGATTCTTGGGCAGCTCCGTGAGGTCGAGGAAAGCGCGGCTGTCCATCACGCGCTTATTCTTGGGCAGAAAACCGGGCATGGCCGAGTCGCTGCCCGCCGCGATGATGATCGAGGCGGCGCTGAGCCAGCGCGTGGCGCCATCGGGCTGGACGACCGAAAGGCGGTTGGGCCCCTCGAAACGGGCCGCGCCCTTGATCAGTTCGACCCCGTTCGATTTGAGCAGCATCTGCACGCCGTTGCTGAGCTTCGCGACGATCTCGGACTTGCGGGCTGCCATCCGGGCATAGTCAAAGGACAGGCCCTTCGCGGCGACGCCGAAGTCTTGGGAGTGGGCGGCGTGATGGTAACGCTCCGCAGAGGCGATGAGGGTTTTCGTGGGGATGCAGCCCCAGTTGAGGCAGGTGCCGCCGAAGGCCTCCTTCTCGATGACAGCGGTTTTTTTGCCGAGCTGCGCGGCGCGGATGGCGGCGGGATAGCCGCCCGGCCCTGCGCCGATCACGATGGTGTCAAAGTCGTACATGTCGACATCCAGTTGGAAGTTATAGGTTACAGGTTGCAGGTTGGGGGGCGAGCGGCCGCTCGCCCTTACACGAGCGATTTCCACAGTTCGAGGTTTTCGAGCTTGGACTTGATGGCGTTGGTGAATTGCGCGCCGACCGAGCCGTCCACGATGCGGTGGTCGACCGAGAGGGTCATGGCCATGACGGTGCGGATCTTGATCTCGCCGTTGACCACGGCGGGCACCTGGCGGCCGGTGGAAACGGCAAGGATGCCGGCTTCGCCGGGGTTGATGATGGCCATGAACTGATCCACGCCCATCATACCCATGTTGGAAACGGTGAAGGAGCTGCCGGTCATCTCGTCCGGGGTGAGCTTGCCGGTGCGGGCCTTTTCGGCCAGCGTCTTGGTCTGCGCGCCCAGCTCGTTGAGGGTGAGGGTCTGCGCGGCGCGGATGACCGGCACCACGAGGCCGTTTTCGACGCTGACCGCCATGCCGAGATCCACATCGCCGCGCCACGAGACCGTCTTGCCGTCGGTGACGGAATTGACGACCGGGAACTCCTCGAGCGAGAGGATGACCGCCTCGAGCACGAAATCGTTGACGCTGTAATTGATGCCCTTGGCTTTGAGGTCGGCGCGGTAGGCCATGAGGTCGGTGATGTCCGCCTTGACCGTGACATAGAAGTGCGGGATGGTCTGCTTGCTCTCGACCAGACGGCGGGCGATGATCTGCCGCATGCGGGAAAGGGGGACGGGCTTGCACCGGGCCGCGCGCTCGATGTCCTCGACCATGATGCGCCCGGCGTCGCCGGAGCCGCGGACAGAGAGGATGTCGATCCCCTTCTCGGAAGCCAGCCGTTTGGCGGCGGGCGTGATGCGCAGCGCGTCATAACCGGAGGAGGCCAGATAGGCCAGCACATCCTTCTCGACGATGCGGCCGTTGGGGCCGGTGCCGGTGACGCGCGCCGGGTTGATGCAGGCGTCTTTAGCGAGCGCTTTGGCGCGCGGCGAAATGACGAGCCGCGCCGCGGGAGCGGGGGCTGCCGCAGGCTGGGGCACCGGGCGCGGCATCTCCGGAGCGGCGGCGGCCGGAGCCGCCACGGGAGCCGGCGCAGAAGGCACGCTGCTCTTCGCAGGGAGAGCGGCCGGCGGCGGTGCGGCGGGTTCGGGCGCGGGCGCGGGAGTTGCTGCGGCGGGAGCGGGCGCCTGGTCCGGCACGTTCTCGCCCGCGGCGCCGACGTAGCCGACAACGGTGTTGACCGGAACGGTGATCCCCTCGCGCACGTAAATCTTCAGGAGAACGCCCTCGAAGAAACTCTCGACTTCGAGATTGGCCTTGTCGGTCTCGATTTCGAAAAGGATATCGCCCTTCGCGACCGGGTCGCCTTCCTTCTTGAGCCACTTGACAATGGCTCCCTCCTCCATGGTTTGACCGAGCTTCGGAAAAATAACTGCCTGCGCCATAGAACCTCCATACCTTCACGAAAAATAAAAGGACTACTATACCATTGGGCGGTCCGGTTGTCATTTGCAAAAACAATCAAAATCAAAAAAAAACGATCAAAACTGAGCGTGCCGCGAGGGAAAGATTTTGCTTTGCGGGTTCATGCCATGCGCGTATGCTAAAAGGAAATGGCGATCATACTCTGCGGGCCCGCCCGCGGAGCGGGAATAAACGGAAAAGGTACCTTCTTAAATTGAGCGTTGGCCGTTGAGCGTTCAAACGCTCAACGGTCACACGATGGACAAGGGTGCGGCGGATGTGTCCGGGCGGGGCAGGAGCAGGTACGAACGTGATAGCGGTTTTACAAGTCTTGGAGGCGACGGAGGGCGGAACGCGGAGGCATCTGCGCGACCTCGTCGGGACGCTGGATCCGGGTGAGTTCCGCGTCTCCTTGTGTGTGTCGTGCGGCCGCGATCCCGGGTTCCGGGACGATGTGGCCGGGTATGCCGCGCGCGGCTTGCGGGTGGAAGAAGTGCCTATGCGGCGCGGCATTGCCCCGCTTGCCGACCTCGCGAGCCTTATCCGGCTGGTGCGGTGTGTGCGGTTGGTGCGGCCGGACGTGATTCACGCGCACAGCGCGAAAGCGGGGTTCCTGTCGCGGTTGGCCGGGGTTCTGTGCCGGGTGCCGGTGGTCTACACGCCGCACGCGTTCCCCTTCCTGATGGCGCACGGCAAAAGGGCGTCGCGTTTTTACAGGTTTCTCGAACGGCGCGCGCGCGATGCGACGGCCGCTTTGATTGCGGTTTCCGAAGAGGAGCGGCGCGAGGCTTTCGCGCTGGGATATGAGCGCGGACGGGTTCATTATATTCCGAACGGCGTGGCGCCGTGGGATGGACGCGAGGTGGCGGTGCGCGAAGGAGGCGTGTTAACGATCGGGTTTTTCGGGCGCCTGACGCCCCAGAAGGGGCCGGACGTGCTGATGGATACGGTGGCCGACGTGGCCGCGCATATTCCGCACGTTTCGTTTGTGTTTCATGGGGAGGGGGAAATGGAGGCGCTGTTGCGGGCCCGCGCCGGGGAGCGGTTGCTGACCTCGCGTGTTCAATTCAACGGCGCGTATGCGCCGGGCGAGGCGGTGGCCTGCATGCGTCAGGCGGATGTGGTGGCAATCCCGTCGCGTTGGGAAGGGTGCCCGTACGTGGTGCTCGAAGCGTTTCAGGCGGGGGTGCCGGTGGTGGCGTCGGCCGTGGGCGGCATACCGGATCTAATCCGCGACGGCGTTAACGGCGTGTTGGTTGAAGCGGAGAATGCGGAAGCGTTGTGCGACGGGCTTTTGGGGCTGTTGCGCGACCCGCAGAAGCGGCGGAGGCTGGCGGAACAGGGGCGCGCGGCGGTTGAGGCGCGTACGGTTGTGGGGATGGCCGGTGCGGTGGGCGCGGTCTACCGCGCTGTGGCGCGTGGGTGGGGGGGGTGAAAAAAGAACGCGCCTTCCGTTTAACCAACGGGGCGCGTTTTTCTACGGTCGATCCGGAAACGCCTTACTCCGCTTTGGGCGCGGCCTCGGCTGCGGGCTTCGCGGCGGCTTTGGCCAGCATCTTCGCCACCTTCGTTGGGCGCTGCACCAGCACACGGACCTCTTCCGCCTGCATCTTGGCAACCACATCCTTGTCCATTCCGAATTTCACCAGCCGGGCGCGTTGCGCTTTGGTACGGCGGCGTTTTTCTCCCTGGCTCTTGATGGGGCGTGTGCGCGGAGCTTTGTTTAATGTACGGCCTGTGCCCATGAAAAATCCTCCAACTCTTTCCTTAAGTGATAAAAAGTGGGCATTATCATGGCTGAATCACTGGCAAGATGCAAGCACTCGTTTTAAAAAATGCCGAGGTGCTGTCCCCCGTCGACGTAGAGGATTTGGCCGGTAACGGCGCGGGCGTCGAGGAGGAAGCGCACGGCGTCCGCGATCTGTTCCGGTGTGGGGCGCGCCTGCAAGGGGAAGTCGCCGGCAGGCTCAGTGTCCTGTGGCGCGCGTGGGGCGAGTGCCGCGCCGGGCGCGACGGCATTGACGCGCAGGGCGGGCGCGAATTCGAGCGCGGCAGAGAGGGTAAAGGCTTCGAGCGCCTTTTTCGAAAGCAGGTAGGGGATGGTGCCGGTGCCGGGGGTTGCGATGCGTTGGTCGAGCAGGTTGATGGCGCACCCCGGCTCCCGGCGTCCGGCGAGATGCGCGGCGAGCCGTTGGGTCAGACGGATTGGAGCCAGGGTGTTGAGCCGCCACAGGCGCTCGAAGTCGGCGGGGAGCGCGGCGGCGAGCGGTTGGCGGGCGAACGCCGCGGCATTGTTGACGAGGGCATCCACGCGGCCTGCCGCAGCGAGCGCGGCATCGAAAACGGCATCAGGCCCGTCCGGCGGCAGCAGGTCGCCGGACACGCGCCAAGCGCGTGTCCCGCCCGCGGAAAGCGTTTTGCAGAGCGTGTCGGCCTGAGCGCAGGAACGGTGCGCGTGGACGATCACCTCCCAGCCCGCACGGGCGAGGGTGCGGGCGATGGTGTTCCCGATGCGCAGGGCCGCGCCGGTGATGAGTACGGTCCGGTTCATGGAGA
>JALHET010000122.1 GCA_022839525.1 Lentisphaerota bacterium | reverse complement strand
CGACAACTCCTTTGGCAGCCACAACCTGACCGCCACCGCGGGTGTCACCACCAACTTCACCGAGTATTCCTTGTTGGGCGCATCCCGTAGCCAGAACATCGAAGACATCATCTTCTCCGTGCCAGACAACGACATCAACAAAGCAGGTCACCTCTTTGGGTTGCCCGCTCTTGTCGCGCCACGTTTCGGAAACCGCCAGACGCAGCTCGGCCACTTTCGCGCCCGAGGGGGTCTGCCTGAGCTCCGGGTCGCGCGTGAGGTTCCCCATGAGGATCACTTTGTTGAAGGAAGCCATCGGTCACCGTCCTTACTCGCGCATCGGGCTTACGCCTCTTGCGGGTTTTTGGTTTTCTCCTCTTTTTCCTCGGCGGCGGCGCGCATCGCTGCGCGGTTTTTCTGCACTTCGGCCTGCTTGGCCAAAACCTCCTCGCGGCGCCCGTCAACCGACAGGATCTGCACGCGGAAGACGTCTTCGACCAGATGGTAGCGCCCGATGAGCGCCGCCACATTCGCGGGATCCAGCTCGAAGCGGATCTTCACATACACGCCGCTGTCGCGTTTGCGCATCGGGCGCGCGAACGTTTTCTTGCCGAGCACTTCGGTGTTCAGCACGCGGCCGGACAGGCGCGTGATCTCGCCACGCGCTTTGTCGATCTGTTTGTCCAGCACGTCATCTTTCGCCGAACTGGCGAAGATATACAAACCATCGTAGTTCTTCATCATGGGATTTCCAATCTCACTCCCGGCCGTCGGGCGGAGCCTCTTCGGCGTTGCGCCCGTTGTACCGGTTCATCGCTTCATTCAAACCTTTTCCGGTCAGACACTGCACCGCGTCGGCGGCCGTTTCAACCATGGCGCGCACAAGATCGAGGAGTTTCCCGTCGAACTTGCCGAGCACATGGCCTGTCAGCCCGCCCTGCCCGTCACGCCCCACGCCCAGCCGGATACGGGGGAACGCTTCCGTTCCCAGCGCCTCGATCACCGAGGCCAATCCGCGGTGTCCCCCGCTTCCTCCGGACGCCCGGATGCGCAGCCTGCCCAGAGGCAGGTCGGCGTCATCCACGACCACCGTGAGCTCATCCGGGGCGCCACCATAATACCGCAGCAGGGGTGCCACACTGGTTCCGCTCAGATTCATAAAGGTCTGAGGCTTCACCAACATCAACGTCTCTCCTGCGTAGGCGGTGCGGGCCACATGCGCGTGGAACCAGGAACTGTTTTTCCAGCCGGCCTCGAGCCGTTGCGCCAACTCGTCGACAACATCGAAACCGACATTGTGAGGTGTGTTCGCATAGGCCGTGCCGGGGTTGCCCAGTCCCGCAATCATTTTCACGCGGTCGTGTCCTCCGTGTTATTTCTTGGCAGCGGGTGCCTTTGCGGCAGGGGCAGCGGCGCCTTCGGCGGCATCCTCTTCCTTCTTGCCCTTGGCAATCACTTCCGGTGTTGCGGAAACGGCCTCTTCAGCAGGCGTCTCCGCAGCCTCTTCCTCGGGCTTGGCGATCGTCGCCACCACCACATCCTTGCCGGTGATGATCGTGTACGCGTCACCCATTTTCAGATCGCGCACGAAAAGCGACTGATTCAGCTTGAGCGCCGAGATATCCACGTCGAAGCGATCGACGATCGCTGTTGGCAGGCAGTCCACGTCGACGGTGCGGAGCATCTGTTGCAGGATGCCGCCATCCACCTTTACGCCCTCGGGCTCGCCCACCAGCCGCACCGCGATCGGAACACGGATCTTCTTGGTCAGCGAAATCTCGCCGAAATCCGCATGGATCGGGTTTCCGGTGATCACATCGTACTGCACCTCGCGCATCAGCGCAGGCACGTCTTTACCGTCCAGTTCGAGCGTGACAAGCATCTGCTCGCTGGCATGGTGACGCAGCATGGCCTTCAGCGCATGCGCGTCAAACTTCACCAACGTCGTGCCGCCCCCGATCCGGTTCACCGCGGCGGGAACACTCCCGGCGCGGCGCAAACGGCCGGCCGCACAGGAACCCTGTTCCGTACGCAGCTCGGCTTTCATCCTGATCTCTTCGTTCGCCATTTTTTCCTCTGTCATTAAGAATGCCCGTCAGTACCTGAACAGCGAACTGACGGACTGGTCATTGTGGATTCTGCGGATCGCTTCGCCCAACAGCTCGGCGACAGACAACACGGTCAGCTTCATCGGCAGTTCAGCGGCGACCACATCGTCCCGCAACGGGATCGTATCGGTCACCACCAGTTCTGTGAGCCCGGTGTCTGTTTTCAGGCGTTGCACGCCTTTATCCGTCAGGGGCATGTGGGTCACCGCGGCGCGAACCGAGGCGGCCCCCTTTTCCTTCAGGAGCTTCGCTGCCGCACACAACGTGCCGCAGGTCGTGGTCATGTCATCGACCATGATCACGTCACACCCTTTCACGTCGCCAACGACGCTAAAGGCGTCCACTTCCGCGTCTCCCAGACGCTGCTTCGCCACAATCGCCAGGCCTGTGCCCAGCATTTGTGAATAAGCGTAAGCCGCTTTTGCCCCTCCGGTATCGGGCGACACGACAAGCGGCTTCTTGAGCTTCATTTCGCGCAGGTACTTCACCATTACCGGCGCGGCGTGCAGGTGGTCGACGGGAATATCAAAAAATCCTTGGATTTGCTGGGCGTGCAGGTCCATGGTCAGCACGCGGTTGGCGCCTGCCGCGGCCAGCAGGTTGGCCACCAGCTTGGCGGTGATCGACACGCGCGGCTGGTCTTTGCGGTCCTGGCGCGCGTAGCCGTAATAGGGCAGAACGGCGGTGATGCGCGAGGCTGAACCGCGGCGCGCGGCATCGATCATGATGAGCAGTTCCATCAGCATCTCGTTGGGCTGCGTGCAGATCGGCTGAACCATATAGACATCCATGCCGCGCACATTGTCCACGATCTTGACGTGGGTCTCGCCATCCGGGAAGCGCCGGATGTTAATGTCCCCGAGCCGCTTGCCGAGATACGCCATTATCTTTTCGGCCAGCGGCAGGTTCGCAGTCCCGGAAAATACGATCATTCTCATTTTTTCCGCGCGTTTCGCGCTTTCCTCAGCATCAACTGAAACATTCAAAAAATGGTTGCCCGGGGTGGATTCGAACCACCTCTGAGAGAGTCAAAGTCTCTTGTGCTGCCGTTACACCACCGGGCAAGTGCGCACCAACACATGCCATACGCCAGAGCCCAGCCTCCGGCTGATCTCCTGCCCGTGGGCCTCGTTCCGCACCAGACCGAAGACCGACGCGCCACTGCCGGAGAGCAAAACGCCCAAACACCCCGCATCGTGAAGCTGCGCGGCTGTCTGAGCCACTTCGGGATAAGAATCGAAAACCCCCGGCTGCAAACCGTTATAAAGCGCATCCGCCGCAGCCGACACGTCGCTGGTTCGGATAGAAGAAAGCATATTATGGAGAATGAGGGGGTTCGCCGTCAAGCCTCCTCTCCATTTCTTGAAAACATCCGGGGTCGGGCACATGATGCCGGGGTTGGCGATCACCAGCCAGAACCCCCCGCACGGGGTCTGGGGGGGGGCCTCGAAAACCCCGCGTACGCGCTCGCCGCGGCCCTCCATGACGACCGCGCCGCCGTAGACCATCGCGGGCACATCGCTGCCCAGCTCCCCGCCCAGCGCCACGAGCTCTTCGCGCGGCCGCGCCAGGTTCCAGAGCCGGTCGAGCCCGAGGATCACGCCGGCCGCGTCCGCGCTGCCGCCGCCGAGCCCGCCGCCGATGGGGATGCGCTTGTGGATGTGGATGCGCGCGCCGGCGTTCACGCGGTAACGCTCCTGCATCAGCCGCGCCGCGCGCACGGCCAGATTGCGGTCCACCGTGCCGATCTTCGCGAGATCCACGCCCGGACTGACCGTGACCGTCATCGCGACCTGCGCATAGGTGGAGGTCAGGGACACCGTGTCCGACAGGCTGACCGGCATCACGATGCTGCGCAGCTCGTGATATCCGTCAGCCCGTTTGCCGAGGATCTCCAGCGTCAGGTTGATCTTGGCCCGCGCTTCAACAGTAAGGCTGGAACCTGCTCGATCCATTTGCCGTCGTATTGTGCCAGAAACGGGAAGCCGCTTCAAGCGGCAGCCGCTTTCGGCGCATTCTCAGGCCGCGGATTCGACATTGACACGGGAACGCCACATCCGGTATAGTCAAACGGCATATTGATTATTGTTGATTGATTGCGGATGTCCTGTCCCCATTCGGTTATTGCCCCAGCTTGTGATCCTGAAAACGAATCCGACATGAGCGAATGACCCCCTCGACATCCCGCAGTCGCGGCGGATAGCAGCGCGCAAGGTTTGCCGTGGCCATGGAAAAACAGGACGTCATTCAGGGTTTTATCAACCACCATGTGATGCATCACGCGGGATCCGTGGACGCATGGAACCTGCCGTTTGTCCATTGCAGTGTGATCGAGTGGTTCCGCTACGATTCGGTGATGGTTTTCGTTGTCGCCGCGCTCCTGATCGCCATGGCGGTCGCGGTGCGCCGGTCTTATGCCGAGGTACCCAAAGGCCTCGCGGCCGTGGCCGAGGCGTATGTCGTCTTCATCCGCGACCAGATCGTCTACCCCAATTTCGGCGCGGCGTGCGGGCGCCGGTTCCTCTCGTTCTTCTGCACGCTTTTCATTTTCATTTTCACTGCCAACCTGCTCGGGCTGGTGCCGCTCTTCAGCACGGCGACCGGCAACGTTAACGTGACGGCGGGGCTGGCTACGATTTTCATGTTCACCTGCCTCGGTGCGGTGCTGAAACTGCGCGGCCTGCGCGGCCTGAAGTCCGCCTTCGTCCCGCAGGGTCTGCCGGGGTGGATCACGCCGGTGATGGCGGTGATGGAGGTGATCAGCTTGTTTTCCCGCGTGTTCGCGTTGACGATCCGCCTCTTCTGCAACCTGCTGGCTGGGCACATCGTGATCTACTCCCTGCTCGGCATGGTGGTTGTTTACGGCTGGGTTGCCTTTCCCTCTGTGCCGATGGCGGTGATGATGTATTTCTTCGAGCTGTTTGTGGCGTTTTTGCAGGCGTACATCTTTACCCTGCTCTCGGCGATTTTCATGAACATGATGGTGAATCCGGCACACTGAACGGAAAGAAACGAGGTACGAGATGATGGTTCCAATGGCGATGAGTGCGGCGGCGATCGGCGCGGGCGTTATTATGATTGGCGCGGCGAGCGGGATCGCGTGCCTGTTTGCGGTGGGGCTGCAGAGTATGGCCCGCCAGCCCGAGCTACAGGCGAAGCTCCAGACGGCGATGATCATCGGCGGCGCCTTAATCGAAGGCGTGGCGCTGTTCGCCCTGGTGATCTGCCTGATGAAGGGCTAACGGGTCGGCCGGGACAGAGCCCGCCCCTCCATCGGCATGCGCGGTGGAGGGGCGGTATCCGTGCCGTCCGTACGCACCGCACAAAGACGCGTACCGCTCATTTTAGGAATGTGCCATGGCTGACGTAGAACATACGGTTGCCGTTCCGGGCATACCGGAGCCGATCCAGAAGTTGCCGAGCGACGTCATGGAGGTCTCGGGGCAGATGCTCCTGCTGACGTGGCTGGCCTTCGGAATCGCCGCCTTCTGTCTGCACAAGCTGCTCTGGAAGCCGATCCTGCGCGCGGTTGAGGGGCGCGAGAAATCGATCGGCGACGCTCTGGACGGCGCCAAGCGGGCGCGTCAGGAGCTGGCGGAAACGGAAGACCGTAAACAGCGGACGATCGAGCAGGCGGACGAAGAGGCCCGCCGCTTGGCGGAGCGCGCGTCACGCGAGGCGGAGGCGACCCTCGCCCGGGCGGAACAGGAGGCCAAAGCGTTGGCGCAGCGGCAGATGGAGGTGGCGCAGCAGGCGCTGGAACTGGAGCGCGGCAAGGCGGCCGAGGCGGTGCGCCTCGATGCGGCCAACCGTCTCGCCGATACGCTTGAGCGCTTCCTGCGGCAGGAACTCACGGACGCGCAGAAGCGCACGTATCAGGCGGAGTTTCTCGGCGAGGTGAAGCTGTGAACGGCGAAAGCGCCTATGCCCGCGCGTATGCCCGTGCGCTGTACGGTTCCGCACAGGCACGCCGCGAAACGGACGGCGTGACGCGTGACGTTCAGGCGCTCGAACGGCAGTGGAAGGGTTCGCCCGAGTTGCGCCGGTTCTGCAGGTGCCGCCTGCCGGGCCGTCCGGCAGACCGCGCCCAATCCGTCGAAAAGCTCTGGGGCGGCACGTTCACCCGGACAATGCTCGTTTTCCTGTCGGTTTTGGCTCAGCGGAACCATTTGGGACTGGTGCCCCTGATCACCGGAGCGTACCAGAAGTTGGACGACCGCGCCTTGGG